>DAOTUZ010000001.1:0-21057 GCA_034437295.1 Anaerolineae bacterium
AGCGCATCTGTATTCCCGTCCGCTGTTTCCACGCGCATCGAGAAATCGCCGGGAACATTGTCCCACACCCACCATCCGGCCTGCACGCGGGTGAGCAAGTTACGGTACACATTGGTGTACATCGCTGCCCAAACTAGTGTGAAGCCGAGGACGACGGCTAATAGCCCCCATGCCGCTCCCTTGCGTAGGGTAAACCCTGTAATTCCTTTCGCCAGCGCCTGAACCCGCGCATTCTGGATCAGCGTATACAGCGCCCATGCCGCCAGCACCACCAGCGATGAATACAGCGGGATGAAGTAGCGCATGGTCATCACCCAATTGCGCCCCATGTACCCGAAGTAAACCGCCACCCACGCGAGCAGCAGAATATTGAGTGTTGCGCCTTTCTTGCCTTGGAAGAGGCGCACGATTGCCCAGATGAATGCTCCCCATGCGGTTAGGCCAAGCGGCAGCCCCATGCCCCACATGACCATATTCCACCATGGGAACAAGTACGATGTGCGTGATGCCCATTGGAAGTTTGGCGGGCTATCGGCCTGACCGCTGACGAGGCTTTGCGCGGTAGCGAGGTCTTGTAGGAAACGCGGATTGAGAGAGAGGCCAAAGATGCCCGGCCCCATGAACGCATACGGATTGGTTAAGCGAAACGCGATGATTGCTGCGATGCCTGCCAGCACCAACCCAAACAGGTTCTTCGCCAGTAATTTTTCACGAATGCCGGGCAGCGCGTGGCGGTCAAATGCGGGGATGATCTGCAAAATGGCGGCGAGGAAGATCAGCCCGACCAGCGGTAGTAGATTAATGCGGCTTGCCAGCGCGAAACCGAAGAACACGCCGAACAGCGCATAATCGCGTAGTTTTCCCTGCCGCTGCACATAAACGGCGAACAGAATCGTGACGGCGGTGAACATATTACTGATAGCGTCAGTCGTGGCGAAATGCCCCAACTGAATTGAAAAAACGGTGGCCGCGTACAGCCACGCCGCAATTAACCCGACCCATTTGTTGTGTAAGCGCAGGCCGATAAAAAACACCACCAACACGATGGCGGTTTCAGCGAGCGCCGAGAGATAGCGCCAGATTAGATGTATGCCATCGTAAGTGCGCCACTGCCCGCCAGTATAGTCCACCATTGTCGGGTCAGATTGAACGCTGATGTTATGCGCCCACCATTCCGAAATGGGGATGACCGCTTCGGCGGCGCCAATCGTCATGAACAGCGGCAGTGTGCCATAAACATACATGCCGTGGCCGGGGTTGGCGTTGTGCGGGTTATAAGGGGAACACAGCGCATCAAAAAAGCTGCCGATTCCCGCCGTCGCTGGATAGCGTTCAATGCAGAGGGCGACCTGCTCTTGCGGTGTCATGGCGTCGGCGCCACTGTCGCTTGGGGTCAGTCTGTAGCCTAGCCCCTGCGCCACGTCGGTTAGGAAGCGTTCGTCTGGGTGCAAGTGGGTGAAATCATCCCAATTTAGCCCGACGAAGCGGAAATAACCGCCCACAAATAGGGCGAGAATCAGCAGCACGCCGACGATTACATTGGTGCGCAAAGCCGATGTTCTGCGCGCTTGATGAGCGGCGCCAACCGACTGAGAGGGATTGCTAAATGTTCCGGCTGTTTGCATGTTTTACCTAAGCGCAGTGAAAAATGCGCGTTAAACCCACCTTTGTACACACCCGCGCGGAGTTATCCTCACAAAGTGGCGTGTTTGTCTGGAAACGTGAACAGCATTTCGGCAGCCTCACCTATCATCCGGAGGTCTGCTCCACAGCCATATTGATGAAATTACGGTAGCCTTCTTCGCCTAGCGCCGGAACCCTGAAAATGCGATACACATCTTCAGGATGTGAGGTGGTCATTTCGACCCATGTTCCGGCAGGAAACACCATTTGTAACCATTCCTGCGTAATTTCATCCTGCGCTGAATAGAAGAACAGCATATCGCGATTTACGTCTAAGGTGTATGGCGCGGGTTTATCGATCGCCCGTTCAAGCCAGTCTGGCACATCGTTTAATGCAGGAATGCCGTTCGGGAAATCTGGCATGTCTGCGGCAAAAGCTACTGCCCGATGATCCCACCAATACGGATAATTGATGATGAAGGCGTTGCCCCAACCGCCCACATTCTCAGCAAATCCGCGCAGTACCTCACCCACATCTTGATAGGGTAGGGAACTCTGCCTATAGCTGTTTGCATAGTTCTCAAAATAGCGAACATTGTTGACCGCATAACTACCGAAGATCAACGCCGCGCCAGCGATGAAGGCTGTAATCCAGCCCATTGTGCCGCTGATCACCCGCGCTGCTCCCCGTAGTAAAAGGGCAAAAGACAGCCCGGCCAGTAGATAAACGATGGGCAGCGTGCCGCTCATGCGTGTTGCGCTGGGGTTCTCAATCGGATAGGCGATAGAAAATGCCGATGGAAGAATCATGATGATCAGGAATAAGGGAACTAACCATGTGATGGCATCCCTTCTCCGGATCATCCTTCCGATCCATGCCGCAGCGCCGACCACTAGCAGCCCGCCGCTGATCGGGTCGAATGCGGGTTCATTCGGGGCATTGTTGAACCATGCCACGTCGCCTTTCCAGTTGTACATCAGCAGCGCATTACGAATATTGCTTAATAGAACCGGTATGTTCTCGTTGAAGGCGGTTAATCGTTCTTGCAAAGTAGCTGCGCGATAAACCAGCGTCCCATCTTCATCAGTGGTCTGGGTAATTTCATCGCCAAACAGCCTGCCGGATGTGCGCCGCCAGTAATCTTCAGGGTATTGCAGCGAATAATTGAACAGCGGGAGGTAAACCAGAAAAGCGACGATGCCCAACGCGATCAGGTTCAATACTATTCGCCGGGCGCTGCCTGTGCGGATTGAAAACAGCAGGGCGATGAGGCCGCCCGCCGCTACGACCAGCGGGATCATGCGGAAGGCTTGATAGGTATACAGCCCGAATCCCAGCGCCAACCCGGCAAGTAAGAAGTCAGATCGGCGGTGATAGCGAAGCGCCCGCGCGAAATACAGGGTGAAAACTGCGGTTATCAGCGGCATCAGCGCGATGCGTTCGCCTAAACGGCTGATGACTAGGTGCCAGAAGCTGACGGTAATCAGCGCGGCAGCGGCCAGCCCGACTAAGTTAGCAAGTTGTTTCTGCTCTCGCCCGATCACTTCACGCGCCATGAAGAACATGATCGGGATCATTAATATGCCCTGAATGACGGTGAGAAGTTTTTGAGTCTCGAAGTTGATGCCTAGCCCTGGCACGTTTGCCAGCAGCGCAAACAGGTAGAACTGCGCGGCTTCGCGCCCTCCGTTCGCGGCAAAGAAGATATTTGTCTCTCCGGCTGGAATCCTCAAAACATCGCGCAGCATCTCTACGTGATCGCTGGTCATTTCTGGCGGCGCATCGGAAAGGTTGTTCAAGCGCAAATACGCCCCGATAATCATCAGTAGGATGAGGATCAGCCCCGTCCAACTCCAGCGCGGACGCAGCGCCGAAGCAATGTTCATGGCGCTTTGCCTGAAAGACCAACCTACGGGCATCAGCGCGAAGATAGCCAATCCGATGCTGAAGAGCCACGCAATCACGCCGCCGAACGTGAACAGATTATCTGTATTAGAAACGACACTCACGAAGGCTAATATGCCGCTGGCAACGAGAAAAATCACTCGTTGGACGATACCAATCTTATCAAGGTTGGTCGTGTTGGGTACTTGCGGGATAGTCAGTCGTTGAAAAAGCCTGACCTTGCCATCATTTCGTAACATCATAGTGAAGGCGATTTCTGAAATCAGCCATAGTGCGATGCCTAAAAGCAGCGGCAGGATGCCTGCGTTCAGACCATCTACTTCTGAGCGGGTGGTGCCTGTCACCATCAGGTAACAGCCGATCCAGGCAACAATAAACGCGCCAGCTCGCATCGCCAGCAGCACAAGCTCTAGCGAACGACTGAGTGGGTCTTCAATTTCGACAATTACATTTGTGGAGGCAATTTGCTTTTTAGCGGGTGTTATGTGGCGTGATGTAGGGGTTGCTTTTGGCGCTGCCGTTGCATTTGCGAAAGCGCGTTCGCGCCGTAATTTTGGTTTTGGTTCGCGCGCAACTGCCCAGAATCCACCAATCGTGTGGGCAGGCGCGCGCCAGAATCCAGAGAGCGCCGCGGCAATCGTCAGGTCTTCAAAAGGTGTTTCTTCAATAACGGGCGATATTTCCTCAATCGCTGGTTCGGAAGAAGACTCATGGGCTGGAAGCGGCGTTTCAGCATCAGGCAAAACCGGCGTTGATTCGGCTTCGCTGATCAACACCTCTTCGATAAGCGAATTTTCTGGCATTGGCACATATTCCGATGCGCCTTCTAAATCCATCGGCTGATCGGTATCGCCCTGAACCGGATCGGGAGTCGGGTTGGCGTAGGTATCGTCGCTCATCGTTATGCCCCCGGCTTACGGCCTTTAATCGCAAGATTTACAGTAGATTTATCGGGCGTTTCGTTAATCTTATTGGGGCGGTCAAAATAATTGAATACTTTCAACCCCAGATTAATCGGGTTTAAGAGGCTGCCATCATTCTTGTCAAACGTCGTGCGATCTGCTGCTGCGGCCATTTCTTCAGGAAGTAGACCGCTTTCCAGCAGTGGTTTGCCCACGCCATAAACAATGTTGTGAATGAACGGGAAGCAGGCATGCGTGAATGAGCGTTCTTCCTCAACCTCAAAACCGGCATTGAGTACCGCAGCCCGTAAATCATCCCGCCAGTATAGGCGAACATGATTAGCCCAGATTCCCGCGAACATGCCGTGCTGGATATGCGTATGAAACAGCATTTCTAATGTTCGGTTGATTGGATCCCAGAGGAACGGGTAATCGGCGTTAGGAACTGTGACTGCTACCACGCCGCCCGGCTTGAGTACGCGATAGGCCTCTTTAAGCGCCGCCACATCGTCGTCTACATGTTCCAGAATTTCAGACATGATCACGGCGTCAAATGTGTTATCGGGGTAGGGCAGCGCATAGACGTTGGCATTGTGCAGCGCAAGATCGGGCAGATTGCCCACGTTGCGCTTCGCCTTGAGCAGAACTTCCCAATCTAGTTCTGCACCCACTAGGCGGCAGTTGCTCGCATAGCGCAGCATGTTCAAATAGAAACCGCGCCCGCAGGGAATATCCAGAATGATTTTACTATCATCTGGCTGAACCCAATCAAAGATGGTTTGAACGCGCTTTTTGAAGGCCATATCGGCTTCATTGCGCGTCATGTGGGCGATGGTTTCTTCGGAAATTGCGCCCTGAGGATGCTCAGTTTCCGCGCGCGTAGGCGTAGAAGAACTGCTCATATTGATCCACTGTCTCCTTGAACGAGAAGATTTGCTCGATAGTGGCGAATGGCTTGCGGAACGCATCAGGGTTGTCCAGCACCGCTACCAGCGCATCGCCAATAGAACGCCAATCGCCCTTTTTAGCAATTTTTCCCATATCTGTTACCTGCACAGGCACGCGCCCGCCGGGAGTATCCGTCATCACGACCGGGGTTCCGCACAGCATCGCTTCAACCTGCACCAACGCGAAACATTCGCTGTCGCTGGTCAGCGCCAGCACATCGCAAGCGGCGTAGAAATCGGCCATGTCCTGCTGATCTTGCATTAACCCCAGGAATATCAATTGATGGCGGTACTTCTCAACGAGATCCTGGTGTCGCTCCCATGTATCTTCATATTTGATCTCGTACTCACCAGCGAATACAACCCGCGCGTTTGGGTAACGCTGGTTGATGATTTCCAGCGCCCTAATCAGCAAGTCCGGCCGCTTTTCTTCCACGAATCGCCCTGCAAAACCGATAATCGGGCCGCCATCTTTCGCCCATTCTGCGCGCAGTTCTTCAACGCGCTGTGGGTTTGGAAGCGGCATATGTACCGGTGGATAGTTGGGGGTCACTTTGCTCATGAATGGCTGGAGATAATACGAATGATCGGCATAATCTTGGCTGTAAGCGATGATTTGCGATGCCTGCCGCGCCGCCGTTTTATACATCTGGAACATCGTGTTGCGGATGAACCGGTTGGTCAAACCATCAGGCAAGATCAGATCGCCATGATGCGTAATGACCAACTTACAGCCCGTAAGCTTAGAGAGACCTGCAATTAAAGCTGTCTCCAGCATCGGCGTGTGAATATTCACCACGTCATGTTCTTTCATCAGCTTGTAGGCTGCCCATGGATAGGCGGGCATGACCATACCCCGGCTCATGCGCAGCGGCGCCCACAGGCGAACAATACGCACCCCTTCATGCATAGATACATCATCACGGGGCAAATCATTGCGATAGCGCGCGGTCAGCACTGTCACTTCATGGCCGCGCTTGACCAGTTCCTCAGCCACACGCTGCACATGAATAGTTAGCCCGGTGCGATGTGGAAAGTAGTAAAGTAGGCAGATGAGTATTTTGAGCTTGCGCCCGTCTTTTGAAACCGAATTGAGTAAATCCATTGCGTGCTATCCTGCCGCGCCTTCTTGCTGACGTATGCTGCGCATGCCTTCCGAAAGCTGTTCGAGACTGATGCCTTCCTGAATAAACCCGAAAACACCCAGCGCCGCCGATATGCCTAGATTGAGCGCGTGTATCACGATTGCAAAAGCCACCATTGTCTCATAAGTGCCGCTGAGATTCATGGCCTGTAATGCCAGAACAATCGAAGCCTCATAGGGGCCAACATTGCCGGGTACCGCCGGAACGGCTACTGCAAAGGAAGCCGCAGCGGTGAAAAGGCAGGTTGCCATCCAATTGCCCTCACCGAAGAATGCGATCATCAGCACATAGCCGGAAGCGATTGATAGACTCCATGCGATGACCGTCCACAGCAAAATCGGCAGCAGCGTGCCGATGCGGGTAAGCGGTTTCAGACCATCCAGAAATTGTTGGAACCATTGGATGATATGCCAGCGATTAGCAATCACAGTTGGAATAACCCTTGCTGCGAGGCTGGCCGAACGTTCCGGGTTAATCGCCAAAACAATCAGGATGGCAAAACCGACAATTACCATCGGCGCGAACGCAACTGCGGCGGACTGCAGCTCTGGAGGGAGCGGCGCTTCAGTGAGCGCCAGCCCTAGAATGATGAGTACGGCCAGCGTATCCAGCAGGCGTTCAACGATGATCGTGCTGAATGAGGTGAACATCGGGATCGGCGGTTTTGCGCGGGTCGCCAGAAATGCGCGCGCAAGTTCACCCATTCGGAACGGAACCAGCCCGTTAATTAAATAGGTGACATTGATGATATTGAATGAGCGCCACAGGGGAAGCTGGTAATTCAACAGCACTCGCCAGCGCACGGCACGGGCTGCAAGTCCCAGTATAATTAGTATTGCTGTTGGCAGTACATAGCCATACTGCGCCTGACCGAGTGCGCGCCCCAGTTCCTGTAAGTTAATCTGTTTGACAACGAGATAGATGGCGGCAAGGCTGATTAGCCCCCCCAGCAGGAGCACACGCCAGTGCCTTCGAATTGAACTCAAAACGGATTGCTCCCTTGCTTGCTGCCGGATTATATCACGGAACAAAATTGCGTTTACTTAGGGTCTGCGGATAGGGTGCTTGCCTTGACAGACTCTGCAGGCGCTACGTATAATTTCATTGATGATGCGGGTGTAACTCAGTTGGTAGAGTGTTTGCTTCCCAAGCAAAATGTCGTGGGTTCGAATCCCATCACCCGCTCAGTGTTGCCCGGTGCGTTGATCCGGGCAATTTTATTTGTCGCAAGTTTTCCATTGACCGGGTCGCCTAGGTAGCATAGAATGACCAGACTTTAGAAGGTTTGCAAACGCTGCGCGGCAATACTGCCGCTCGTTTTTTGTTGTGGAGAATATGAACTGTGGCAGAACAATTTTCGCTGGAAGCCCAGCCGCGCACTGTAACCGGTAAGAATGTGGCAAAACTTCGCCGTGAAGGGCTAGTGCCAGTTGTCGTTTATGGCTCAAAGATTGAGTCCTTCAACCTTCAAATTCCGTACCGTTCGCTGCAAATTGCGTTAGCGAATGCTGGCGGAACTAATTTGATTAACCTGAACGTTGAGGGCGGAAAGCAGCAGCAGGTGCTGGCGCGTTCTGTGCAGCGTGACGTAATCAAGGGCGAAATTTTACACGTTGATTTCCTCGCTGTGGATGCTTCAACCAAGATTACAACCGTCGTGCAAATTCACTTGAACGGTGAGGCTCCGGCCGTAAAGTCCGGTTTCGGAACGCTGCTCAACGGTATTCAGGCATTGGAAATTGAGGCGCTGCCCGCAGACCTGCTCAGCCGTATTGATGTTGATCTTTCAATCCTCAAAGATGTGAACGATACCATTCACGTTCGCGACTTGAATCTCGGAGACAAAGTGACCATTCTGACCGATCATGATGACATGATCGTTCGTGTGACAGCGCTTCATGAAGTCGTTGAAGAAACCACCGATGAAGTTACATCTGCTGAGCCTGAAGTGGTTAAGAAGGGCAAGGCCGACGAGGACGACGACGAGGAATAATAACCTCGCGTTTAATCACTGCATATCAAAAACGGGACTCACACGAGTCCCGTTTTTGATTCAGCTATATCACCGAATACTTGTCTCTGCGCCCCTTCTCCCATGCTGGCATGGAGAAGGGGGCTGAGGGTTAAGTTCTATAAATTGCTTATCCCGCCGGCTGTAGTACTAGTCGTGATCCTAGTGATGCCTCCACTGCCTCGCGACTATAAAGCATCGGGTGATATTGAATTGTTGCCCACGGCTCAATCTGATCGGCATAATGCGGGCTGAACGGATGCCCGCTTTGCCCGGTGGTGATGATGGACAGGCTGGCATCGAAATCGGTAACGTCCACGATCATCCGCATTGAGGGCAAGGCGCTCACGTTAAAGTCGCCTTCTAATCCGGCTCCGATATTCCAGCCTGTCGCGTTGACGATCTCGATACCGCCGCCAACGGGCTGCGGGCCGCGATTGACCATGTTTTCAATCAGATCAATACCGCTTAAGCCTAACGGATTGCTGACGAATATCGCGCCGTGAATATTTCCCCAACGCCACGCATCACGATCTTCGCCAAGCAGCGATTGTGCGTGAGTAATGGCCTCGCCAAGCGCCATTTTGAGGATGTCATCGCGTGTCTCGATCACATCTGCGGTTCCAGTATGATCCCACCACTCATTTTCGGGATCGTTCATCAGTACCCCTGCCGAGTACAGGTTATGCCCACCGGGGCGCTGGCCTTCCGGCATTTGATCGGTGAAGAGATCGTTCAGCAAATGCGCGCTAAAGATATTGAATAATGCCGATTGGGCGCTGCCGCTGTCAGTGCTCAAATCCCATTCAGCCAGCCAATCGCGATACGAATTCAGCGTCTCATCAGCGTAATCTACAGCGATGAGGAATGGCATCATATCCTGCGCATCAACAGAAACATTATCGCCATGAATGGTCTGGTAATCGGCAATGCTCAAAGGCGCAAGCTCATTCATCAGATCGTTGATACGCTGGCCGCGTTGCCCATAAGACCAGTCGTAGCTTAAGAGATAGTTGGCATCTTCGCCCAGTTCTTCGGCCAGCTGATCATAGTATTCCATCGGCACGACGGCTTGATTTGCGGTGGCGATGTAATCACGCTCAGGATTAAGAATACGCGGCAGATTATCGAAAGGAATGTAACCCTGCCATTCAGCGGCATCTGTGGAACCGTCTGCTGGCAGCAAGCCAGTGTGATCGGCAGCGCGTATCGGGATGCTGCCGGGTGTTTGATAGCCGATATTGCCGTCAACGTCGGCATACACAAAGTTCTGTGAAGGCACATCCCAGAAGGACAACGCCTCACGGAATTCTTCCCAGTTTGTGGCCTGATTCAGCTTCAACACTGAAGTGAACAGCGTGCCGGTATCTAAGCCTGTCCAGCGCAGCGCCAGCGGGTCTTCGTTATTGAAACCGCTCAATTGACCATCATCGCCAATCTGATTGTCGTTGATAATCGGGCCGAGATGGGTTTCGCGAACCTGAAACGTAACCGCCGGTTCGCCATCACCAAAATTGACCGTCTCTTCACGTACCGTCATTTCCCGCCATTCACCGTTCCACTCATATTGCAGCGGGTTATCCGGGTTCACGGTGATCTGGTACAGGTCTTGCACGTCTGCGCCAACATTGGTGACGCCCCACGCAATATGGTCATTGTGGCCGATGATCACGCCGGGTGTAGCGGGCAGGGCGAAGCCGCGTAAGTTATACGGGCATTCTGTCGTTTGCGGCTGGCAGTGTAAGCCAATTTCATACCAGATGGCGGGCATTTGAATGCCAAGATGCGGATCGTTTGCCAGCAGCGGTTGGCCGCTTTCGGTCATGCTGCCGGTGCTAACCCAGTTATTGCTGCCGATACTTGGTTCTGTGCTAATTCCAGTTAGAAATGCGAGTTCGCCAGTGATGTTGCCCGCCATCTGAGGCGAATTCGCAGCAGTCGTATTATTCAGCGCAGCGCTCTGGACAAGGCTAGCATCGGTGATTGGAAGATCAGCTTCACTGACAATTGTCGGCCGTTCGCCATAAGGCCACGGTGGCGTGAAACTTTCCGTCATCTCAGGGCCGAGCGCGTCGGTCAGGCTTTGGCGGGTGAGTTCGCTGCCATAAGAATCGGTCAAATTCCACGCCATCACCTTGCCCCACACGACGGTATCTACCGGTGTCCATGGTTGGATCGTAATATCTATGCCTGTTAGCCCCAATAGGCGATATTCAAACGCCAACTGCGCGGGAGAACGGCTGGTGATATAGGCATTGACGCCATCTGAGAATGCCTGTATCGCGCTCAGACTCGCGGCATCGGCGGCAGCGACATCACGCTCTGCTGCTTCTCGCCAGCCCACGGTGCGAATAAATACATCGGTGCCGAAAACGCTGTCGTTCTGCCCTGTGAGTTCTTCAATGGCGCCGCTGCCAACGTGACGGGCAAATTCCATTTGCCACCAGCGATCTTGCGCCTGTACTACGCCTTGCGCGAAGAAAAGATCGTGCGGCGTGCTGGCATAAATATGAGGAATACCATAGGTATCGCGCAGAATTTCAACTTCGCCATCCAAGCTGGCAAAGTTCAGCGTTCCGCTGGCTTGAGGCAGCGGGCCTTGGGTTGTATCGTTGTAAAATAGAAAGCCGCCAACCACGGCGACGATAATAACCAGCAGCAGCACCAGTAAAATAATCTTCAATATCTTCATGCTACTCTCCTAATGGCGATCATCTTTTAGCCGGTAACCAAGTCGTCGCATCAATTCCTCATCGCTGCGCCAGTTCTTGGCTACTTTGACGTTCAGATCAAGGTAAACTTTCGTGCCAAGTATGTTGCTGAGTTCCGACCGCGCTAGTGAACCGATATGTTTGATTTTTTCTCCATTCTTACCAATAACAATCCCTTTTTGAGAATCGCGCTCTACATAAATGATGGCGCTGATATAGGTTAAATCGTCGCTGCGTTCACGGAAGCTGTCTACTTCTACGGCAACCGCATAGGGGATTTCGTCATCGGTGCTGATCATTACTTTTTCGCGCACGATTTCGGCGGAAATGAAGCGCATATTCACTTCGCTGACTTGATCTATGGGATAGTAGCGCGGCCCTAGAGGCATTCGTAATTTGAGATCCGCTAACAGCACATCAAGGTTATCGCCATTTTGCGCGCTAATGAGCAGCAGTCGATCATGAGGCAGCATCGCAGCATACTCCTCTATACGCGCGCGCTTAACCGCCTCACTCAGTGATACATCACCTTTGTTGACCGCAAGGATTACCGAAGTTTGACCCCGTAAGCGCTGCACAGTATCCGCTAAATGGCGATCTCCTTCATCTGGTGGCTCGGAAATGTCCATCAACAGCAAAATGACATCTGCATCGCGAAATGCCGATTCTGCGGCTTTCACCATATATTCGCCTAATTTATGCTGCGGGGCATGTAGGCCGGGCGTGTCTACAAAGAGAATCTGGGTTTGGTTATCGGTGTAAATACCAAGCTGCTGCCGGCGTGTGGTTTGCGGTTTAGCGCTAACAATTGCAATTTTTTGCCCGATCAGACGGTTGATCAGCGTGGATTTGCCGACATTTGGCCGCCCCACTACGGCAACAACGCCAGAGCGATGATCCGGTGGAAGCTGATCGTCAAAAACGCTGTCAAGTTCATTCATGGGCTTGCTGCTAGCCATTCTTCGGTATTCCCAAACAGCGGTAAGTACATTTTGAGGCGTTCGGGTATTGTATCGGGTAATGTGGTGATCAGCGCATCTGGGTTGCAAATGGGTGTAGCTGCTTCTGCATCCGCGTAGACCAGTACAGCGACAGGTAAAGCGAAATCGAGATTTTTAACATAAACCATATCATCTTTGCCGTCGTTACGAACGCCGAATACCTCCGCGCGTGGATAAAGGTTACTGCGTTTGATCAAGAAGTTCCACGCGGCTTCACCGTTTAGGATTTGCCCGTAATCAACAGCAACCAAACCCGGCACGATGGCGATATGCGGTTTGCCCATGAAGCGAACACCATAGCGGATCACGAAACTGCCGCGCGCGGTGACATTTGCGCTAACTTCTTCCGTCGCTACGGCAGTTTGTGTTCCTACCGCGATCACCTTTCCAGAAAATTGATCCTCAATAGGCTGGCGCGGCGGAATGGGTGTGGCAGTCATACCTTAGCAATCAGTGATGTGCCGCATGTTGTGGATCGGCTGCTGTGACGCTGTGTTCTGCATCCGTCAAAGCGATGGCATGTTCGGCGCTTGGCGCGTGACCATGCCCATCATCCAACGGCTGATTGATGTCATCAAAGTGTTTGTGCGGCTGTACCACCGCCACCCATCCAACAACGCCGAGAATGAGGAAGCCTAGCCCGCCCAAAAACAGAAACAACAGCAGGTTTCCTTGAGGCTCGGTGACAAATGCGCCGGCAAAGAGGACGATCAACATCATGATCAGGCCGATGCCCGCCAGCATCGCGAGGCCGAAGGATAGAGGCTGGTTTGTAGTTTTGAAATTGTAGTTCACCAGATGCTGCTCCTGAGTAGTCGCATTCGTTTTTGTTAGTGGTTATCCTTTAATTTTGCCGTTTGTGTGAACAAGCGTCAACCCTACTTGCATAAATGGTTCGCAAAAGGAGGACTCATTGAAGCGTATTTACCTGATCCGTCATGGTCAAACAGAGTGGAATGCAGATGGACGCTGGCAGGGAATGATGGATGTTCCTTTAAGTCAGGCCGGCATTGAACAGGCCGCCGCGCTGGCAAAGTATATGGGCGTCATGCCTATACAATCGTTGTATGCCAGCGATTTACAACGTGCTGTGCAAACTGCTGAACCGCTTGCAGAGGCACTCGGTTTACCAATGGTTCGGGATGCGCGATTACGTGAGCAAAATCTAGGGGTTTTTCAGGGATTAACGCATGAGCAGCACCGTGAAAAATACCCTGAGTTGGTTCAGGCGATGTATGTTGATTACTGGGGATTCACCTTTCCTGACGGCGAAAGCCGCGCGCAGGTACGAGATCGCGTTATTGCTTTCTGGAATGAATTGCTCACACATGAACCTGAAGGGGAAACCATAGTTGTTTTGCACGGTGGAACAATCAGAGTTTTGCTGATACATTTGCTCGGCTCCTTTCGTGAGCTTGAACATGTAAAAATTATGAATACGTCCATCTCCACGCTCGAAGTTACTGAAGGTAGGCTGCGCTTAGTTGAACTTGCACAGATACCCCACTTACAGCAAACACCGCAGGCCACCGATGCCCTGTAAACCTTATTGTGAGTTCCTACAAGGCGCATCTTAGATCGCCTTTCTAAATCGGAAGATTGTGCTATAATTCACAAAGTTGCGAACGTTAAGGATAGACACTATCCACAAGAGCTAGGAGATTAAGATCATGTCTTATGTTGACGGCCACTCGTCGGCGCCAACAGGCGCTACCAACGTTTATGACGTTGCCCCTGACTTTGTACTGAATCGGGATGCTCGCGCATGGGTTCAAGAAATGGCGGCGAAGCTTCAGCCAGAGTCGTTGTACTGGTGCACAGGAAGCGATGCTGAATATGATGAACTGTGCGAACTGCTGGTTGAGAAGGGGACATTCATACATCTGAACCCTGAACTGCGCCCGAATAGTTTCCTCGCGCGCTCAGATGTTGGGGATGTTGCTCGCGTTGAAGACCGCACCTACATTTGTTCACTCAGCAAAAATGATGCTGGCCCGACAAACAATTGGCTCGATCCACGCGAGATGCACAAGACGTTGGATACGCTGTTTGAAGGCGCAATGCGTGGCCGCACGATGTACGTGATTCCATTTAGCATGGGGCCAGTTGGATCGCCGCTGTCCATTGTTGGTATCGAAATTACCGATTCGCCCTACGTTGTGGTCAATATGAAAATCATGACCCGCATGGGGCTGCCAGTCTGGGATGTTCTCGGAAGCGATGGCGAATTTGTGCCTTGCGTACATTCAGTAGGCATGCCTCTGGAGCCTGGACAGCAGGATGTGTCATGGCCGTGTAACCCTGAGAAATATATCGTGCATTTCCCCGAAGAACGCGCGATCTGGTCTTATGGCAGCGGCTATGGTGGAAATGCGCTGCTGGGCAAAAAATGCCTCGCGCTGCGTATCGCTTCAGTGAAAGCCCGTGATGAAGGCTGGCTGGCTGAACATATGCTTATTCTCGGCGTGAAAGACCCCTCTGGCGATAAGTCCTATATCGCTGCCGCATTCCCCAGCGCCTGTGGAAAGACGAATTTTGCCATGCTGATCCCGCCGGATGCCTTCCGCGAAGACGGCTGGGAAGTGACCACAGTGGGCGATGATATTGCCTGGATTCGCGCCAACAAAGATGGTCAACTTTTCGCCATCAACCCTGAAAGTGGTTACTTCGGCGTTGCGCCCGGTACATCGTATAAGTCGAACGCCAACGCGATGGACTCATGCCGCGCGAATGCTATCTTCACCAATGTTGCGCTGACCGATGATGGCGATGTGTGGTGGGAAGGTATGACCGATACAGCCCCCGCCCATCTGATTGACTGGACGGGGCAGGATTGGACGCCCGATTGTGGCCGCAAAGCGGCGCATCCGAACTCCCGGTTCACCGCGCCAGCTGAGCAGAATCCGGTACTCGATCCCGAATGGGAGAATCCCGGCGGCGTGCGTATTTCAGCCTTCGTGTTTGGTGGCCGCCGTAGTGGGGTTGTGCCGCTCGTTTATCAGGCGTATAACTGGTCGTTTGGCGTGTATCTGGCTGCGACCATCGGCTCTGAAACGACCGCTGCCGCTGCTGGCGCTGTCGGCCATGTCCGCCGCGATCCCTTTGCGATGCTGCCTTTTGCTGGCTACCACATGGCTGATTACATCAATCACTGGTTGCAATTTGGCCGCGAACTACCCAACCCGCCGCGTATCTTCGGTGTGAACTGGTTCCGTAAAGATGAGAACGGTAAGTTTTTGTGGCCCGGTTTCGGCGAAAATATGCGCGTGCTGAAGTGGATTTTCATGCGCATTCATGGAAAGGTTGGCTCGGTTGAAAGCCCCTTAGGCTGTGTGCCGCATTACGATGACATTGACTGGCGCGGTTTGGACGGCTTTACGCTGGACAAATACAATCAGGTCTTCAGTGTTGACCGTGATGAATGGCTTCAGGAAGTGCTTTCACATGAAGAGCTGTTCATCCGCCTATATGATCGGTTGCCCAAAGAAATGGTGCAAATGCGCGGGCTGCTGCTTTCCAGCTTGTGGCGCTCGCCTGAACGATGGGAACTTCACGAATAGAAATCCCTCCTCACTCTTGTACCCCTGCCCGATACCATGTGCCGGGTAGGGGTTTTAAGAATCCCTGTTAGGGTTAACGCGCCGCGAATTCATCCGTGAATTTTCTCACTTAAGGCGTTATTCTTACGCAACATTTGAAGCGAATACCATTCAATGGAGTTAAATCATGGCTCGTAGCAAAGTGACCGTTATCGGCGCAGGCAATGTAGGTGCAACCTGTGCCCACTGGATTGCAGCTGCCGAACTGGCAGATGTGGTGCTGGTAGATATTCTGGAAGGCCCGGCTAAAGGTAAGGCGCTGGATCTGCTGGAATCAACCCCGGTGATCCGCAAAGATGTAAACGTGGTCGGCGGCGGCGATTATGCAGCAACTGCCAATTCTGACGTGATCGTAGTAACTGCTGGCGTCCCTCGCAAGAAAGACCCGGTAACCGGCCAGTTCCCCAGCCGTGACGATCTGGTTAAGACCAACCAGAAGATCGTCGGTGAAGTGACGAAACTGGCGGCGCAGTATTCCCCCAATGCTATCATCGTCGTGGTTGCCAATCCGTTAGATGCGATGTGTCATGTGGCGCTGCAAGAATCCGGTTTCCCCAGCCACCGCGTGGTGGGTATGGCCGGCGCGCTGGATACTGCTCGTTACAAGGCGTTCATTTCTCAGGAATTGGGCGTGAGCGTCAAGGATATTCATGGGATGGTGTTGGGCGGTCATGGCGATGATATGGTGCCGCTACCGCGCCACACTTCGATTGCCGGCATCCCTGTGCGTGAGCTGATGGCCGAAGATCGCTTACAAGCGATCATTGAACGCACTCGCAAGGGCGGCGGCGAAATCGTTGGCCTGATCGGGGTGAGCGCGTGGTATGCGCCTGCTGCCAGCGCCGTCGAAATGGTTGAGGCCATCATCAAGGATCAGAAGCGCATTATCCCCAGCGCGGTTTATCTGAATGGCGAGTATGGCTATACCGGCCTATATATCGGCGTCCCGGCGATGCTTGGCGCAAACGGCGTGGAAAAAGTGATCGTCATGGACTTGAACGACGAAGAAAAGGGTATGCTGGCGAAAAGCGCTGCTGCCGTCAAGTCGGTGGTGGATGTACTCGGCTATTAGCCAAAAGGACAGTCGAAACGAAGCGTTTTAACCATTCAGTGTGATTGAAAGGTAAGCTGGGGCATCGCGGTGTTCAGTGATGCTCCAGCTTTTTAAATGATTAGGCCAACAGCTGCCATGTGTATGCGTAAAAGGCGGCGCTGTTCCCTATTTTCCCTGCACTTTACCCTCAGCCGCGCGCAACAACCGATCCCAGATGGCAGCGCCAATCCCTGTGCGCGAATAGCCGTGCGCTAGGATCACATCCACTTGCTGCTCATCAAGCGAACGCAGCCCCGCAAATAGATTTCGCGCAGCATCCTCAATCGTCATGCCAAGCGGAAATAGCGCAATATTCAGGTCGCTAAAAGCCGACATTTCGCCATTCAGCCCGATGATCCCTACCCGCTGCCCCGCGGCGATTCTGTCCTGTGCAGTATGAATCAGCGCGGGAAGCGACTCGTCATCAGGGAACAGCAGCACTTCGGCGCGTGGCGAATAGTGTTTGATCAACTGCCCCGGCGCTTCAGCAGTAGCGCCCATTTCTTTTAGCTCTGTGCGTATTGTCACTGCTGAGAGCAATGTTTGAAGCTGCTCAAGGGATACGCCGCCGGGGCGCAGGATGCGCGGGTATTTGCCGCTTAATTCCAGCACCGTTGATTCTACGCCGATGGGGGTCTGCCCGCCGTCTAGCACCGCGTCAATACGCCCGTCTAAATCTTGCAGCGCGTGGGTGGCTGTCGTGGCGCTGGGGCGGCTGAAGGCATTGGCGCTGGGCGCGGCAATTGGTATGTTGGCGGCGCGGATCAGCGCTTGCGCCACTGGATGCGCGGGTATACGCACCGCGACAGTAGGTTGGTTGGCTGAAACAATCGGCGGAATATGTTCGTTTCGTTCGAGAATTAGCGTTAGCGCGCCCGGCCAAAACTGCTGTGCCAGCATTTCCACAATCGGCGGGATATTTTTCGCCACCGATTCGAGCGCCGCGTAATCTGCGATATGCACGATGATTGGATCAGTTAGTGGGCGCTGCTTGGCTTCAAATATGCTGCCGACGGCTTTCGCGCAAGTGGCATCTGCCCCTAAGCCATACACCGTTTCTGTCGGGAAGGCGACGAGTCCGCCGGATCGCAGAATAGCGGCAGTTTCAGCGATAACTGCCGGATCAGGATGCTGAGGGTCTACACGTAAAACACGGGTTTTCATGGCGAATTATAAAAGCTGCGCTCCGACAAAATCAGGGCGCCCGCGTAAAAAATCGTCAATACTCACGGCAGAGCGCCCTTCAATTTGCAAGCGCGTTGGCGCAAATAAACCCCCGCCAGTGCCAATGGCTAACTGGTGATCCTTCAGTATGACGCGCCCGGTTTCGGCGCTGCCAGTCATGACATCTCCGCTTAAAATTTTGAGCAGTTTGCTATCCCATCGGGTGAAGGTTCCCGGCCATGGCGTGAATGCGCGTACCGTCCGCTCAATTTCAAGGGCTGACTGCGCCCAGTTAATATGGCCTTCTTCTTTTATAATGCGCGGTGCCAGCGTAGCAAGCGTATCATCCTGCGGCTGTGGCAGCAGCGCGCCGTTTAGAATTTCAGGCAGCGTTTCGATCAGTAAACCGGCGCCGAGCTGCGACAACTTATCGTGCAGGCTTTGTCCGGTTTCGTCGGCGGCAATCGGGATCGCCCGCTGGCGATACATTGGGCCGGTATCTAGCCCTGCGTCCATCTTCATAATTGTGATGCCAGTTTCAGCATCGCCCGCGCGAATGGCGGCCTGAATCGGCGCCGCGCCGCGCCAGCGTGGCAGCAGCGATGCGTGGATATTGATTGACCCATGGGCCGGTATATCTAGCACTACTTGCGGCAGAATTTGACCAAACGCCGCCACTACAAATATATCGGCGTTGAGTTTACGCAGGGTTTCAACTACATCAGGTTTCCGAATCTTTTCGGGCTGCAAGACGGTGATGCCAGCCTCTAGCGCCGCCTGCTTCACCGGGGATTGCTGCACAGCACGGCTGCGCCCAGCGGGGCGATCCGGCTGCGTGATCACGCCCACGACAGGGTAATGTTGTAAAAGCTGTTTCAGGGCGGGAACGGCAAAATCTGGCGTTCCCATAAAGATGATACGGGCTTGATCGTCCAATATTTACTCGCACAAAGGCTTGTCATGATTTCAGGATGCGGCAATAATAGCCGTAATTACCGCTAAAGACTATGCTGTTTATGCCTTCCAAACGCTGGGTAGTAGCCTCACAAGCGCCTACCGATTTGCTTAATCAATATGAAGGAATGCTTCCGCTGCTTGCACAGGTGCTGTACAGCCGGGGATTCAAAACGCCCGCCGCCGCCCGTGATTTTTTGCGATCCAATGATCATAGCGCCGGTCAGTTTTTGAGCATCAAAGGCAAGCGCCAGTCTATTGATAACGCTATCAGCCGAATCCGTAATGCGATTAAGACAAAAGAGCAGATTATCGTCTATGGCGATTTTGATGCCGACGGCGTGACTTCAACGGCCTTGATGGTGCAAACGCTCAAGGCGCTGGGCGCAAATGTTGAACCGTACATTCCTCATCGCGTAGATGAAGGCTATGGTCTCAACAGCGCCGCGCTCGCTGATTTACGCAAACAGGGCGTAAAGCTGGTCATCACTGTAGACTGCGGCATTCGTTCGATGGCGGAAGTAGATGATGGTCGAGCCTACGGACTGGATATGATCATCACCGATCATCACTCCATCGGCAGCCAGATTCCCTCCGCTTACGCAGTTGTCAACCCTAAATTAACCGATTGTGCTTACAGTGAAGCGATGCTGGCCGGGGTGGGGGTAGCTTACCGCCTCGCTGAAGCACTGCTGACCATTTCTGCTAACGGCAAAGTGAAACCAACGCTCAATCTTGATGATCTTTTGGAACTGGTGGCGATTGGCACCATTGCTGACCTCGCGCCGATGGATCGCGCTGAAAATCGGAGCTTGGTTCAGCAGGGATTACATGCCCTGAATAGGACAAAGCGCCCCGGCCTAAAGGCGCTTATCGAAACTGCACGCTTGAAACACGGAGACATCAGCGCCCGTGACGTTGGCTTTATGATCGGGCCGCGCATCAACGCTGCGGGGCGGCTGGACAGCGCCATGATCGCTTACAATCTGCTGATGACCGGGGATGAAGGAGAAGCGCGGTTGTTAGCCTCACGGCTTGAGGCGCTGAATGTTGAACGCCAGCGGATGACCGCAGACGCTCAGAATGCCATACGCCAGCAACTTGAAGCCGATGGGGGCTTAGAATCCGCGCTCATTTTTGCCGGAAGCGATACTTTTTCACCGGGCATTGTCGGGCTGGTGGCGGGGCGATTGACGGAAGAATTTTACCGACCAGCGGTGATCATGGAGTACGGCGAAACGGAAAGCCGCGCTTCTTGCCGCAGCATCCCTGAATTTGACATTACGGCGGCGCTGGATGAATGTGCTGAGCTACTGGTAAGGCATGGCGGCCACGCGCAGGCCGCTGGTTTCACGGTGGTGAATGAAAACCTACCCATTTTGCAGGAGCGCCTACAATCGCTTGCGGCATCGGCATTGGATGGGCAGTCGTTGATGCCAACGTTGAAGGTAGATGCTGAACTTATGCTTAATCAAATTGATCTCATCACTGCCGCCGATCTCAATCAACTGGAGCCTACCGGCCATGCCAATGCCGCCCCAATCTTCGTCAGTTTTCAGGCGCAGGTGAAGGAAGCGAAGGCTTTCGGCAAGGAGAACGCGCACTTACGGTTGATGCTGTTCCGTGATGGCATGGCGCCAGTTGAGGCGGTGATGTGGCGTGCCGGGCATCTGGCGCCCAAGATCGAAAACATGATTGATATCGCCTATACCCTTGAAGTGAACGAATGGAATGATCGTTACAATGGCGGGGCGGTGCGTACCCCGCGCCTCAATGTTCAGGATTTTTCACCTGCTGGGGAAAGTGTAGTGATCCGCGATTGATGAAGTTTCACTGCTTGTTTCTGTTGATATTATCTCTGTGCATCGCCGGCACGGCATCCGCACAGGAAGAACCAGTTTTCGGCGCGGTGGAGGCCTTCTGGCTGCCCGATGCCGCTTGCGAGATCGGCTTAGGTTGGGAACGCATCATTTTTGACTGGGCGCAGCATCAGCCGGAAGG
>DAOTUZ010000002.1:0-39475 GCA_034437295.1 Anaerolineae bacterium
CCTTCCGATTTTTCTATTGGCTTGGATTTACTGGATCAAGAAGGTCGGTTAGTGGCGCAAATAGACGGCCCAATCCAGCAGTATGGGGTCGAAACAATTCAAACATCTGCCATGGAGCCGGGTAAAATCTATATGGATAGGCGCACTATCCAGATTCCAGATCATTTGCCGGCTGGTAATTATTCGCTCAATCTCATCGTCTATCAACCATGGGACGGGGTACGCCTCACAGATGAAACCGGAAGCGACATGATCACTATAGGTAGTATTACGCTACCCTAATAAATCAGCTTGCCTTTCAAAAAAACTTGAAACTGGCATTACATGGACTCTATTCCTCTGTTAACATGGATTGACTTAGTTGAATTGATCGTAAATTATCAATGGCACACGCATCCGAATTTACCACCCAATCGAACATAAAAAGTGACCGAAGAAATGCGGCCCGTTTCATATGGTCGCACGTTCGCCGCCACCCGCTGTACGGCATTCTTATGCTAGTGGGCGCGTTCGCAAACGCTGCCTTTGCGGGGTTGGTATTCATTTTCATCGGTGAAGCATTTAATGCCCTGAACGCTGGCGAAGGCTTAGAAGCCATCGTCAAGTTTGGGGTTGCAATCATCGCTTCACAGGGGTTACGCGCAGCCCTGCAAATCACCCGCAACTTCTCAGCCGAAATTTTTGCGCAGCGCATCGAGCGTGATGTGCGCGATGAGCTGTACGCCAGTTTGCTTGGCAAAAGCATGACTTTTCACGACTTGCAGCCCGTGGGCGAAATCATGGCGCGTGTCACCAATGATGTGCGCGAACTGAATTTCATGATGAATCCGGGTTTCAACCTGATCATCGGCTCAGGTATGTTCCTGATCATGCCGCTGTTCTCGTCCTTTGCGCTTTACCCAACCCTCATCATCCCTCCGTTGATCTTCCTGATCGCCTACGTGATCGTGCAGTATTTCTACCTGCGAAACCTAACGCCAATTGCTGAAGATGTGCGCGTTAGCTTCGGCAAAATGAACGCCGACGTAGAAGAAACATTAGAAGGGTTACAGGTTGTAAAGGGGGCCGGCCAAGAAGCATACGAAGAACGCCACTTCGACAAACTTCTGCATGAGGTGCGTCATAACACCATTCGCCAATACGATATGGAAGCACGCTACCTGCCCATGCTGTTGTTAGGGTTGGTGATGGCCGGTGGCTTCGCTTTAAGCGTCTACCTCTATCTGCAGGGCCAAATTAATATTGGCACGCTCGTCGCCTACAGCGGCCAACTCAGCCTGTTTGGTTTCCCAGTATTCAGCTCCATGTGGTCATTCTCCAATCTCGCGCTAGGGTATGCCAGCGCCGGGCGAATCCTTTCGATCATCAATATCGAGACAGATTTAGACCAAAACCTTCAAGGGCATACGGGCAAGATTCATGGCAGTATACGCTTCAGTCATGTTGAATTCGGGTATCACGCAGAAGACGACACCCCCGCCCTACATGACATCAACTTTGAGGTTTACGCGGGTAAAACCGTCGCCATCGTTGGGCAAACTGGTTCTGGGAAAAGTACGGTCACCAAGCTGATCAACCGTATCTATGATATTGATTCAGGGACAGTCGAAATTGATGGCATCAACGTCAAAGACTGGAATCTTCATTCCTTGCGCTCTCAGATCAGTGTGATCGAACAGGATATTTACCTCTTCAGCCGCACTATTGCCGAAAATATCCGGTTTGGTAAGTCTGACGCAACGCGAGAGGAAATTATAGAGGCCGCCAAAAAAGCTCAGGCGCACGAGTTTATCATGGGTTTTCCCGAAGGCTATGACACCGTAGTTGGGCAGCGCGGCGCTAATCTCAGCGGCGGGCAGCGGCAGCGGTTGGCTCTGGCGCGCGCGTTTGTCACCGATCCGCCTATTCTGGTGCTGGACGACAGCACCAGCGCCATTGACAGCGCTACCGAAGATAAAATACAGAAAGCGATCTGGACGGCAGCCGAAGGCCGTACAACACTACTCATCACGCACCGGCTTTCACAGATTCGCTGGGCAGATCATATCCTCGTATTGCGACAGGGGCATGTAGTCGCACAGGGCAATCACGATCAGCTAATGGCGAATTCTTCCGCCTATCGCCGAATCTTCGCGCGCTACGAAGATTCAGAGCAGAACCGGCATGACGATAAAATAACAAAGGTGGCACAGAACTGATGTTTGGCGACCTTGCAGCCGATAAATATGACCGTAAATATGGTGACCGTAAACTTCTCGTAAGGTTGTGGCAGTATTTCCGCCCACGTTGGCGAACAGTACTGGCCGTCTGCCTGTTAGTAATCGCTGGTTCCCTGCTCTTTTCGCTGTTTCCGATTCTAATAGCACAGGCGATTCAAAAGTTAGAGACTGGCGCTCCGCAACAGGATATCATGCTGCTGATCGGCGCCTTGTTCGTTGCTGGAATTGGCGATTATGTATTGTTCAATTTCCGGCGGCGATTAACCGGCCGTGTCGTTGCGAACGTCGTCAATACGATTCGTGAAGATGCCTTTCGGGCGGCGATCAACCGAGATCTCGCATTCTATGATGAGAACAAAACCGGAAAGATCGTTAGCCGTATCACCAGCGATACGCAGGAATTAAACGCCGTCATCGTCGCAACCACCGATATGATCGGGCAGTTCTTTGAATTTATGATCATCTTCTTTGTGCTGCTTACGCTCAACTGGCAGCTTACATTGTTGATGATGCTGTTGATGCCCGTGATCGTCAGCATCTCGTTCGGCTTTCGCGCGCTGGCCCGCCGCGCAACACGGCAAGGCTCGCGGGCGATGGCCGCTGTCAATGACAATATTCAGGAAAGCGTCACCGGCATCAGTGTTGCGAAGAATTTCCGTCAGGAAGCAATGATCTACGAAGAGTTTACTGGCGTAAATAATCAGTCATATCGTATCAACCTCGTGCGCGGTTTTGTGCTGGCGTTAGTATTCCCCTCGCTCAATTTCGCGGCTGGCTTCGCATTTGCAGGTATCCTCTACGCAGGCGCGGTATTAGTGCTCAATGGCACGCTCGTCCTCGGTGAATGGTTTCTATTCATTCAGGGCGTTGATCGATTCCTCTGGCCGTTTATAAACTTATCGAACTATCTTACGCAAATTCAACAAGGTTTAAGCGCAACCGAGCGTATTTTCGCCCTGATTGATGCCGAAAACACGGTTAATCAAATCGAATCGCTCCCTGTGCCGCCTCTTTCGGGCGACATTCAATTCAAGAATGTCACGTTCGCCTATAAAACCGGCGAAGTGGTCATGAATAATTTCGACCTGCATATCAAGCCCGGTGAAAGCGTTGCCTTCGTGGGGCATACTGGCGCTGGCAAAAGCACTATCGTCAAACTGATTTCGCGATTTTATGAATTTCAAGAGGGCGAAATTCTGATAGACGGTCATGACATTCGCACGCTCGATATTCATGAGTACCGCCGTCAGCTAGGTCTCGTTCCGCAGCAACCATTCCTCTTCAGCGGTACCGTTATGGATAATATCCGCTATTCCCGCCCAGATGCGCCGGACGCCGAAATTGAGGAATTAGCGCAAACTATCGGGAATGGGGAATGGATGGACTCGCTCCCGAATGGCCTTTACAGCGAAGTTGGCGAACGCGGCGCTCGTCTCAGCATGGGGCAGCGTCAGCTCGTCAGTTTGATGCGCGTGCTGGTACAAAAGCCGGTCATCTTTGTGCTGGACGAAGCCACTGCCAGCATTGACCCCTTCACCGAAGCCCAGATTCAAGAGGCGTTGGATTTAATCCTTGCGCGTTCAACCTCAATCTTAATCGCGCATCGTCTAAGCACGGTGCGCAGCGCAGATCGCATTATCGTGATCGATCATGGGAAAATTACCGAAGAAGGTAGCCATGAATCGCTGCTGAAACAAGGTGGGCATTACGCCGAGCTATACAACACCTATTTCCGCCATCAATCGCTGGATTACATCGAAAATGCCAAAACTACACTGAGTACTGAGCCAGCATAGGGCGGCCTGTCAGGTCGCCCCCCTCACCCAAAATATAAATTCATCGGGGCATTTTCCCGCTCAGCCGGCGACCAGCTTAGCCCTCAAGCTCTACAGCCATTGCAACTGCTTCGCCGCCGCCAAGACACAACGCTGCGATACCGCGCTTCAAACCGCGATCTTGTAACGCATAAATGAGCGTGGTTAACACGCGAGTTCCGCTGGCGCCCAACGGGTGGCCCAGTGCAATTGCGCCGCCGTTAACATTCAACTTTTCTAGTGGCAGGTCATAACCATCACGTTTTAAGCCTTTGAGATCCGCCAGCACTTGCGCCGCGAAAGCCTCATTGATCTCGAACAGGTCAACATCATCCATTGTCCAGCCTGCCCGTTCAAGCGCCACCGGAATCGCCTTGACAGGCGCATAGAAAATCCATGAAGGCTCCACCGCTGCCTGCCCATATGCAACAACACGCGCAATCGGCGTATGGCCTTGTCTATCAGCATATGACCGGCTAGAAACAATTGCTGCTGCTGCGCCATCGTTAAGTCCCGGCGCATTCCCTGCCGTTACCCTGCCGCCGCTGGTGAACGCACCCGGCAGTTTTGCTAGCGCCTCTAACGTGGTATCTGCACGAATCGGCTCATCAGCCTGAATGATCACATCCCCTTTTTTTGCGGGGATAACCACTGGCGCAATTTCAGCGCCGAACTGACCTGAAGCCGTAGCCGCCGCCGCTTTCTGATGACTGCTCAGGGAAAAACTGTCCATTTCTTCACGGGAAATCTCTAACTGCTCCCCGATAAATTCAGCGGCGCTGCCCATCGCCCAATCACAAAAGCTGCACCATAAACCATCGGCTTGCAGCGAATCCCGAAGCTGAACATGGCCGTATTTATGCCCTTGTCGGTGAGTATCGTCCAGATAGGGTGCGCGGCTCATACTTTCAGCGCCCCCCGCTAAATACAGCTCGCCATCACCTGATTTAATCGCATTTGCAGCAATCATCACAGCTTTCAGGCCGCTACCGCACACTTTATTCACGGTCAGGCCGCCAACACTATCCGGAATGCCTGCACCAATACTTACCTGACGGGGAAGCGCCTGTCCGGTTCCCGCGCTGACCACATTACCCAGAATTACTTCTTGAATATGTGCTGGATTTACCCCGCTCCGTTCAACAGCAGCCTTTACGGCGACCTGCCCCAGTTGCGCTGCCGTAAGCGAAGACAGCGCGCCTAGCAGGCGCCCTGTTGGCGTGCGCGCAGCACCGAGAATTACAACATCGTTTGATTGTTTTTCACGTACCATGACTGTTATTCCTACCCGGAAATATTCCAACGCTCATGAAGTTCGCGCCACGTGTTCTCCAACGTATCTGGGATCACGCGCGTTTCACCAACAACCGTCATGAAATTTGCATCGCCATTCCAGCGAGGCACTAAATGCAAATGAAAATGTTCAGCAATTCCGGCGCCCGCGGCCTGACCAATATTTGCGCCCACATTAAACGCCGCCGGATTATAAAGCTCACGAAGTATAGCCAGCATCCGGTTTGCTGTAAGCATCAGGTCAAGCAGCGCTGGTTCGGCCAACTGCTCTTGTGATGAAACATGGTCATAAGGCACAACCATGACGTGACCATTATTGTATGGAAAGAGATTCATAATGACGTAAACGTATTGAGATCTTCCAACGATCAAGCGCTCGGCAGCTTCCCCATCAGGCGCGCTGCAAAATATGCAACCTGAGTCTGGTTTCTTTTCGCCGCGTATATAGGCCATTCGCCACGGGGTATACAGATGATCCATAATCAGTAAGTTCAACACAGGGCATGATGCGGCGATTATACGAAGGCCGCCCGCCGAATACAATCCGGATACGGCGTGATACAATGTTCCTCCCTATAGAGACGAGCGCCCAAATGGATTACAGCCACGCACGCTTAGAAACTATCGCCGCAACAAGACAGCTGCGCTATTTTGAACAGGTAGCAAGCACCAATGGCCTTGCATTGGAATGGATTCGCGAAGGTATAGAGGCTGGCTCAGTGGTACTCACAAATGAGCAGCTTTCCGGGCGCGGCAGATTAGGCCGGCGATGGTTTGCGCCCGCGGGAACGGCGCTGCTGTTCACCTATATCTACTCGCCTCCGAGTGAGTTTGCTATTCGTTCAGCAATGTTAGGCGCGTTAGCCGTTGCCGAAACCTGTACTATGCTGGGCGTCCCAGATATTGGCATCAAATATCCGAACGATGTACAAAGCAATGGGTTGAAATTGAGCGGAATTCTCGCTGAAGCAGCAACATCGGCAAACAAAATATCGGTTGCGCTGGGCATCGGCTTGAATGTTCGCGTTGATTTCTCTACCACGCCCTTTGAATACACTGCCACCAGCTTGGAGCAGTTGTTAAATCGCCCCTTGGATCGTCTTGATCTGCTTTCGGCGCTGCTGGATCGCCTAGACTACTGGCGAGATCATATCGCCTCTGATCTGCTGTTTGAGTCGTGGAAATCCTGCCTGAACATGCTTGGAAAGCCCGTTGAAATCAACACCGGCGGGAGCAGCGTCTCTGGCATTGCCCAGGATGTTTTACCGTCAGGTGCGCTAATACTGGAGCGCGCTGACGGAAAACAGCAGCAGGTGATGGCAGGTGATCTAGTGGTTTACAGGTAATCACAATGGGGTTACAGGTCGATTGGGAAGTTGAAGCGGAACGCGAGCGGGTGACCATTTCCGGGGAAGATCCGGAAGTGAAACGTGCGCGCCGCAGGGCAACAGTTCGCTTTTTTTTCGTGTTATTCGGCTTTCTAGCCGTCGTTGCGCTGATCATCGGCGGAATTGCCGTGCGCTGGCATTATGTTACGTGGCAAGATGAGCAGGCGCTGCGTGACACGATTGCCAGCGAAGTAACGGCACTGCGTATCGGTGATCGTGCCCTTTTCCTTGAACTGCAGCGCAGCGCCTCGGAAGACTGGGCAATTACCCAAGCATCTGTCTGGGATCAATATCAACAGCTTAAGCAAACGCAAGATGTCAATTTCACCGGTCGCGTTGTGGACATGACGATTGATGATCAGCGCGCACGTATCCTGATTGAGGAGCTGATCAACGGCGCACCTTACGGGCGGGTGTGGTTCTATTGGCGTTATGAAGATGGCTGGCATCACGTGCCGCCAGATTACACATTCTGGGGGCAGAGGCGAACCCTCACTTCGCGTGGGCTAACTGTTGAATATCAGTCATTTGATCAAGCCGTCGCTGCTTCTCTTGCAAATATTGTTGACGGGTGGCTACAGACTAGCTGCGTAATTGATTGCGTTGAATCACTGACGATTGAAATCGTGCCATCTCCCAACTTAACCACCAATTGGGCAGAAAATAATACGGCGCGAATAGTCTTTTCTTCACCCTATGTCCGTGAATCCCGCTTAGATTTGCCTTTTGATCCGGTGGCACAGCTCGAAATCGCCAACTTATTGGCGCGTAGAGTAGTAGAGAATGCAACTAATGGGCAGAGTTTTGACCCGAACAGTGAGGCAGAGTTCTTAAAACGTGCTGCTGCTGCATGGCTGGTCGGGCGCTACCTGAATGTTTCCAGCGGCGCGCATCTGCTGGACAGTTTCGCGCAAATTTACGGCGATGAGGCTGTTGGCGCATTAGTTCAGTCGCTTACCCCCGAAAGTGGAATCAGCCAGCTGCTAACAATCGCAAATACCGACTCTCTCGCAAATCTTCCGCTAGATTGGCGTGACTTTCTTACATGGAAGCTGAATCAAGAGGGATTCACCATACAGGTGAACAACATTGAATCCACCCAGGATGCCGCTGGAAACCCACTGCTTATTGCCAGCGCACAAGATTCCACTGGCAGCATAATTTCGGTCACTTTCGCCCTGATCAACGGGCAGTGGCAGCGCACAGGGTAATGGCGTTCACACACCAAAGCACTCGCCTTGAATACCCGCGTTAGGGATTTTATGGGGCGCAGCATGCTGCCCTAAACAAGATTCCGCGGAGGGGAGGCTGATCGCAGCGCAGGTTGGATGTGCAGCACATCTGAAACTGGCGTTATACTATTGGCTAGAACAATGTTGTGGGGGGTTTTCAACATGTTAGATGATCTGCGACGCAGCACAGAGTCGGGCTTTGACGATCAGGAGTCAGGCGAAGCCAGTTTCACCATGCCCGATTCCGCGCGGCCTGAACGTAAAATTCTAGGCATGACCGCAGTTGAGCGTATGTTTCTGGCGCTGTTTCTATTCATGAATGTACTAATTTTAGGGTTGGCGCTGCTGCTGGCAACCGGGCGCATTGTACTTTAAATCAGAAACATCATTGCCGGAATCATCACCTATTCCGTTTCGCCCTCTTCATCTAGCCACTGCATGGGCTGGCCGCTGCCACCGTGCCGTAACATGATGATTTGTGCCATAATACTAATGGCAATTTCGCGCGGTGTCTCCGCCTGTAGTTCTAAGCCTATTGGCGAATAAATACGTCTTAAAGCCGCATCATCAAGCATATGTTCAGCTTTTAACGCCCTCGCAGTTAACATCCACCGGCGGCGACTGCCTATCAAGCCGATATACGCCGCCTCCGTTGCCAGCAATGCCGGAATCAGCGGCAAATCAACTGGCATGCCCCGTGTGACTGCGGCAACATAGGTATTTCTATCAATCCGCGTTTGATCTATAACATCTGCTGGTTTACAGACCACGTATTCATCCATATCGGGAAGGTAGTCAGGGTTGCAATAGGCCTCACGATCATCACATATCGCCACATAAAATCCCATCCATCGAGCAAGTTCAGCCAGCGCCTTACCCACATGCCCCATCCCAATAACCAGAATGCGCGGCACAGCAATCAACGGTTCAATAAATACCTGGACTGTACCGCCACAAACGCCGGGATCGCCCGCCTGAATATCGTTCAACGTATAGCTGCGAGTACGTGGCGTTCCCTCGCGCATGGAGAGAATCGCTTCTTTGATAGCCAGCGCCTCCATCGCCCCGCCCCCAACCGTACCTACGATGCTGCCATCTTCTCGCACCAGCATCTTACTTCCCGCGTGGCGTGGAACTGATCCCTGTGCTTCAACCACCGTCGCCAATGCAGTTGGAAGTCCCTGTGATTGCGCTTCTAGCGCAGCCTGCAGCACCGCAAATGTGTCGTCCATTGAGGCTTTATGCCTTTCATATAGCTCAGTCCGTGCTGGCTCTAGTCTATCGCAAACGATCCAATCGCAAGTCGATTGGCCTCATCCCCATTTACAGGAATCAGCCGCTCAAATGTAACCGGATCGAATAAGCCTATCACAACCTCATAATCGCCAGGTGGAAGCTCAGCAACCGCTATTTCAAACCGATCCACCAGCATGCCCGGCAGCCAGTTACCCGGCGGAAGCGCGCCATTTCCAGGGCGACGATCTGCTTGCGCCGCAATGTCGCCAGATTCATCCAGCACATGTACAAAAATCACATAGTCGCCGCTTGGTGATGGCATATCTAATGGTTGATACCAGTCTAGGCGTACCATCAGCGTGCCGTCTTCTACGTTAAGTCCGGCCTCAAGCAGGTGAATCGAGCCATTCTGGAAGCTAGAAATCGGCACTTCTTCTGGCTGTGTTGAAACAAATGACCCCTGATAAATAAAATGGGTGTACGGCATGTAAAAATTACCTCCGCCCACCGGAACTATGCGTATCACAGAGGTGTCGCCCGTGATGAAATTGCCCGGAATTAAAACTGGCACTTCCAGAAACGCTCCGGGAAGCATCGGTATCACCCATTCAGCCACCGGTTGATCATCAGCAAAAACCTGATAACGCCCGGCGCTGGCGGGGTGTATTCGGGTAACCAGCACAATATCTTCACCCGGAAGTGTATTTATGGTGAACCGTTCTTCCCCGTTAATCCGCCGTCCGCCATCCATCACGCTGCAATTTTCGACACAGCCTAGCGTACCAAACTGATAATATTCAGTTGGAAAACCGCCCGGCGGTTCATCATTATGCCATTCATAAAGATGTTCGCGTTCAGATTGAATGTCCGCAACATCCACCACATCTATTAAAGTTAGCCCATCCAGATAAGGCGTAATACTCGGTATCGTCATAAGCTGCCGCGCATTGTTCGCTGGCGCATAATCAGGGCGATAAATCCCTTGCAGTTCCGCCGCCAGCGCCACGTTAATTTCCGGATCAACGCTCACGCGATATTCAGCCAATACTTCAGCATATAATGCTGTCGCCGCCAAATAGCCAAGCCCTAGGCCGTGTCCTTCGCCGTATGAGGCGATCAAATCCGGGCGCTGCGCATCAATGAACTCGCCTACGCTCCCCGGTCCGTTACGCCAGTAATCCGCAGCGCCGGGCGTGGTCAGCCCAACAATATCCAGCGTAGTACGTTCCCCTAAATAACGCATCGCGCCAACATCATGCACCGCAGCAGTGATATTTTCAGCCGTATTTGCGTGCAACCACCTTGCCATTTGCAGCGGCTGCGCGGCAACATAGCCTGAATTTGCGGCATAAGCAGGCATAAAACGCCATGTCAAAAAGATAGTTACAACAATCTTCACGCTGGCCGCAGCAAGCAGAAGTTTCTGAATACGCCAGCGCGGCGAAAGTGAAAACCCATTCGCCAGAAAAGCCGCCCCTAAAGGCGCAAGAGTCCAGAATAAGGCGATCAGCGGCATTTGATAGCGTTTGAAATGCCAGAAGGCAGTATCCAGCGTGCTGATTGCCAACGCGCTAAAAATCACCGTGATCAGAATAAACACCACCATGCGACGCTGGCGCATCTGCCACAATGCCAGCAGCCCACACAGCGCAAGCACAGCAATAACCGGGCCGGCATACCATAAGAAGGCGTTTGCCAATACCCAGTCCTGCCACATCCGCAGAAAATTTTCAACAATGCGAATAGCGATCACCGGAAGATCAAATGGGATAACCCCCAAAAGCGATTTTGCGGCGTTACCAGATGCCACCGCCGAGCCAGTGAGCAGATAATTCACCGCAGGCTGTACCATCGCCGCCACCAGAGGTATCAACAATGCCAGCCAGCTTCGTGGCATTTCGCGCAACGAACGGCTAAGCCGAACGAATAGCGTTTGCCCCTCAACCCGCATCACATATTGCCATGCCAGAATCAATATGGCTGCACCTGCTGCAATGATGCCCTCAGGCCGCGTGAGTGCGCACAGTGACGCTGCCAGAATGGCGCTGGAATATCGCTGGCACAGCAGCATATACAGCAACCAGAGCAAAAACAGCGTCGCCAGCAGCGTTTCCATGCCGCTGGCCGCGTGCCACGTAGCCGCGCCATGAACTTGAAACATAAGGCCGCCAAACGCCGCCAGCCAAACCGGCACGCCGCTGCGCAGTGAAAAGCGATAAATTAGCCAACCGCATAGCGCCAGCGAGATGAAGCCCATCATCATCGCCCAGATGCCCAAATTTTGCCCACTAAATCCAAGCAATGCACCAACAGCCAGTATATACGGATAAATAAAGCTGGTAGCGCCGCTGGTCGGCGGTAAGCCGGGGTTATAAATATAAGGTTGCCCAAGCGCTAATTGGCGAGCATACTGGAAATGGATATAAGCATCATCCAGCGGCATGACCACGCCTTGCCCTGCTGATTGGCTCAATCCAAGGTACAGAATAAGCGCCCCACCAGCCACAAGGCAGCATAACAACCATACGATTAAGTTCGTATGGCGGCTAACCGCGGGGTGACTTAAAGTGAGCATAAGATCAAGGTGTCGTTAAGCTGTTGAAGGGCGAGTCGTATACTCGCCCTGAATGATTTGCATCAAAAATGAACCGCAGAGGATAAGAGATCAAAACTGACCGCAGAGGACACAAAATTCATAGCAACCAACCAAATTCGCCTTCTTCCCTCTGTGGTTCAAACCCTTTTCTTGGCGGTTCGGCATAATCTTGGCGCCCCCATTTAGGGTATTAATTCGAATATCCATCGGCAAAAGCATCAATCATCAGGCGAACATCATGCCCCAACGGGTATAGAATTGGGCAGGTTGCGCCATAGGCCACATATTCACGTACCTTCGCGCGCACTTCTTCCGGCGTACCGCTGGCCGTGATCATCTGCACGACGTCATCGGGTACTAATTTCATCGCTTCGAGGATCTGTTCTTCCGTAGCCGGCCACGTCAACACTTGATTGATCTCATCCAGCAGTTCCTGGCTTACGCCGCTGGCCTTCATAATATGCGGCTGCTGTCCAAGATATTGAGTCACCAGCTTGCGTGCACCATCCAGCGCCCGCTTGCGATCATTGTCCACTGAACACACCACCAACTGCGGGCGGTCAATTTCGTCAATCGAGCGTCCTGCCTTTTTCGCGCCTTGCTCCAATTGATCCATCGCACCCTGATTGTAGCGAGGGGAAACTAGGTAGTTCAGCACCGCACCATCGGCAATTTCGCCAGTCAAAGCCATCATTTGCGGCCCGGTCGCGCCGATATAAATTGGAACATTGCGCGGCTCTTTACGCCCGTGTACCACGTCTAATTCAACATCATCCAACTGCACAAATTCGCCTTGAAACGATACCCGCTCACGATTAAGCAGTGCGCGAACCACGGTTACTGTTTCACGCATCGCCAGCAGCGGTTTATCCCGCTTGATACCTACTTTCGATGCCAGCGGGTCCCACCACGCACCAATCCCACAAATAATGCGATCCGGCGCAAGGTCATCCAGCGTCAGGAAAGTAGCCGCAATGACCGCCGAGTTGCGGGTCCAGTTATTGATTACCCCAGAGCCAATCTTGATACGACTGGTTGTTGCCGCAAAAGCAGCCATCGGAACGATTGCATCCCGTACCAGCCGGCTTTCCGCCTGCCAAACGGCTTCAAAGCCGCGCTTTTCAGCATACTGAACAAAACTAATAGCATCTTGCAGCGTATGGGCATCCTGCAAATACAGCGCAACACGATCTGCCATGGCCTTTGTCCTTTTATGCGCACGCATTACGACCACTCCACCACCCGGTAAAGCATTGCAATGCGCAAACTATACTATGCCGTATTTTAACTTTGAGCAGAGAAATTAACAGGTAATTCGAAATGTGGATGCAGACGCCTCAGCAAATCCAGATCGGCAGGAATATCAATATCCAATTGTATCGTATCCGATGAATACACTTTGACTTCAGCACCTGCCTCTTTTGCCAGCGATAAATGGCGAAGGAAGCTGTCCGGGCCAAACGTATATGGAATCAACCCCGGTGGGCGGCTGAACAGGGCGTTAGTGCCATCCTGATTTCGATCCGTCGCCAGTACAACGGTACCTTCATCTTCACCAAGTTTAAGAATTTCAATGATATCTTCCTCAGTGATCAAAGGCAGATCCGCAGGCAGCACCAGCACCGCCCGCCCCCGCCATGCCGTGATCACCTGCGTTGCCCGCATTAAAGCGTTATTCAGCTCAGGGGTACCGCTTTCCTGAACGGTATTCGCCCCCATATCGCGGGTTAATGCCAATGCCCGTGTATCCCGGCTGATCACCAGTACGCCAGCAATGCCCGGCACCTGTTTAACCGTTTTTACGACATGTCTGAGTAAAGATTCTGCAAGATCCTGCCGTTCCTCTGTTGTGAGCACCGCCGATAGCCGGCTTTTTGCCCGGCCCAACGGCTTCACAGGAATGATCGCCCATGTGGTCAATCCCACACCTCACTGGTGATCCAGCGCAGAATTTGCTGTGCTAAGTGTTCCCGGTCAATTTGATTTTGCATAATTGTATTCGTCACAAAGGGCTTTTTATCTTCAATGATCAGGCTAGAATCCTGCAAATCATAAACAAACCCGTTGATCAACGCTCCATAATATTTCGCAACTGCACGGGCTGTAACATCATACCCCAATTCTGCCATAAGTTTAGCCGCTGGACCCTTAACAGCTGTACCCGCCACAATCGGGCTAACGGCTACACGGGGAATATGCTTTTCGATCAATAGTTCAGAAAACGATTTTACGGAAAGCATCGGCGCCAGCGAAAGCCACGGATTTGAAGGCGCGATAATAATTGCATCCGCATTTTCCAGGGCGGCGGTAACCTCAGGCGATACTTCAGCATTTTCTGATCCCGCGTAACGCAGTCCCTTCATCGTTGGCTGCCAGCGGTGGCGCACAAAGTAGGTTTGAAATGGTAGTTCACCATATTCAACCGTCTCAACCATCGTCTCAACAGCAGAATCCGTCATCGGCAGTATCGGGTGAAGCACACCAAGTCTGTTTTGTAAGCGAAGCATCACTTCCGTCAGCCGTTCGCCATTTCGCAGCGCTTCACTGCGCAGCAAATGCGTCGCTATATCCTGATCGCCCAACCGAAACCACACATCCTCACCATAGCGTTTCAGCGACTCCAGCGTCGCCGTCGTGTCTCCGGCCACCCCCCAACCATTGGCCGGATCAACAATCCCCGCCAGCGTATACATCACAGTATCCAGATCGGGGCAGACGCGCAGCCCATAATGCCAGAAATCATCGCCGGTATTCACGATGATCGTCAGTTTTTCTGGCGGCAATATCCGGGCAAACCCATCCGCCAGCTTTGCCCCGCCCACCCCACCGGCCAAAACCACTACATGCTCAAGATTTAGCGCCATAACACGCTCTTTTCCAACGGATTGCGCGGCTTGTATTTAACTTCAGCCGGATAGCCTACCGTAATCAAAGCCTGTGGTTGCCAATCATCGGGCAGCAGCAAAACTGTCTGAACAATCTCAGGGCAAAACAACGGCGCACACATCCAGCAGGCCCCTAGCCCATTCGCAGTTGCCGCAAGCAGCAAATTTTGTCCGGCCATGGCAGCACTTTGCACCGCCATCAAATATTCTTTCTGTCCGCGCACTTCATCAGCATAGCGATCCATATCCACCATCGAGAGGCAAAGCACAATTATCGCTGGAGCGCCTGCGATACGGGTGTAGGATCGCCCCACATCAGCTTCGATAAGCGCCTGATCAACCCCATCTGCGGCAAGATCGGCGCGCAGTCGTTCGCCCATTTCCGAAGCTAGGCGCGTTCGCGTTTCAGCATCGAGAATCACAGCAAAACGCCAGGGCTGCCGGTTATGTGCCGATGGCGCTTGAATCGCTTCGGTCAATACTTGTTCAAGCAGTATTTTCGAAATTGGCTGCGATGAATAACGCCGGATGGAGCGCCGAGTATGGTTAACTTGAAAAAAGTCCAAAGCGCAGCCCTCAGCGGTACAAGTCCTGCCGGATCGGCCTTACCAGATCACTGGCTTGCCCCGCCCCTTCAGAAAATACCAAGCCGCGAACCAGCACCACAGGCCGCCCCTCTGCCCCCTCGCCAGAAACCAGTCCGGCAGCCGAAGCAATCATATCGGCAAATGCTTGCAGCGTATATTTCAACGTGCGGCCAAACAAATCAGGCTGTCCACGTAAATCACGCAGCGCAGGAAGACCGGCCGCGCCAATCGCCACGCCAACATTTCCCATGCGGAAAGGTCGCCCATGCGAATCGCTAATCACGATCCCAATCTCAACGCCAGTTTTCGCTTTCAGCCCCGCGCTGATCGCTCGCGCTGAAGCATCCGGATCAACCGGCAGCAGCAGCACCTGATCGTCACCACCGTTCAAGTTTGATTGATCAATCCCCGCATTAGCCGAGACAAACCCCAACTTGTGGCGCACAATGAGCGTGTTCACGCCCTCACGGGAAATTTCCTGACTCTCACGCAGTACTAGTTCAACAATACGCGGGTCTTTCCCGGTGATGACGGCATGACGCAGCGCCTCTTCACTCGGCTGAACATCGACCAAGCGCACAAACCGCCCCTCAGATTTCGAGACAATTTTAGAGGTGACAACCAGCACATCATGCGACTGCAGATTCAGTTCCGCCTGTTCAAGCGCGCCAGCAATGATCGCAACTAGATCATCGCCCGGCTTGATCATCGGAATACCCGGCAGCGCAGTTAAGCTTATATCAGTGTGTTGTGACATGTTGAGTTATACGCCAGTGATGCGAATTCCGCTGCCATGAACCCCATACTTTTTATTGATGTAAAGCAGCACCGGGGTCAGCGCTTCAACCGCAATCGCATTCACCAACAAGCCCGCATCAATGGCGCGCATACTGGCCGCCTCAACCAGCTTAGCAACTTCAGCCTTTGCCTCAGCATCATCACCGGCCATCAGCACATCGCAATCTACCGTCACGGCAGGATCAACCAGCTTTTCCGCGCTCACGTTCTGGAATGCGGCGACGACCCTCACGCCATCCCCTAGCAATTCTTGCGCTTCCAGTGAAGCCGCCTTGCCTTCCGGAATATACACGCTGCGAATCTTCGGCGGGGACAGCGGAACCGTCACATCCACTAGAATTTTACCCGCAAGCTGCGCTTTCACACTTTCCAATGTAGCGCGATGGGCGGTATACGGAACGGTCAGCACCACCAGATGAGCATTTTGGGCCGCGGAAACGTTGTCCATGCCCACCAAATAATCGCCACCAAGCGATTCGTTCAGTTCCTGTGCGCGGCTTTGCGCCTTCTCAGCCTCACGCGAACCAATGATCACATGATAGCCATTCAGCGCCCAGCGAGCTGCTAGACCACTGCCCTCTTTGCCCGTGCCGCCAAGCACCGCAACAGTAACCAGCGTGCGGTCTTCAGTCATTATTCACCACTCCCTTGCGCATAAGCTTGATAACGCGCCCAAACTTCCGGCGCTAACGCCAGCGCCTCTTCGGCAACAGCGCTTTCATCCAACGTCAATAATTCTCGATCACGCATCAACCATCTGCCATCTACCATCGTCGCCGTCACCATCGAAGGCTCAAACCCAAAAAGAATATGCCACGGTAAATTTCCACTTTCCAATGGCGTAAACGGGTGATAATCCACCAGTATCAAATCAGCACGGTTGCCAACCGCCAGTGTGCCAATGCCCGCGCCCGCAAAAAATTGTTCAGTCAGGCGGGCGTTATTTTTCGCAGCAGCATTAAACACATCGCCGCCATTTGCGCGACGGGGATCGCGATTCACCACTTTATGCAGGAAGTAAGCCGCTTTCCATTCTTCCCACATGGCATTACTGAAGCCATCATTACCAAGGCATACGGGCATATTTCGGGCCATAAAATCATCAAAGGCCATCGCGCCCACCGCGTTATTCATATTTGACCGCGGCTGATGCGTAACCCAGATGTCCTTACTCGCAAGAATATCCCGCTCACCATCATCAATATGGACGCAGTGCGCGGCAATCGTCTTTCGCCGCAGCAGGCCAAATTTATCTAATCGCTGTACTACTCGCAGTCCAGACTTTTCCAGCGAATCAAGCTCATCCGCCTCATGCTCAGCGACATGGACATGAAACCCTTCATCCGATGGGTTAGCATCTGCACAAGCAGCCAATGTGTTTTCGCTCAAACTCAAGCTGGCGTGCAAGCCAAACGTCCCTCTCAGCCTTGCACTCCCACGCGCAGATCGCATAAACCGCAAGTTTTCCTGAATGCCCGCTTCAGCTTTTTCCGGCCCATCACGATCCGTCACTTCGTAGCACAGCACAGCGCGCAGCCCGGCCTGATTAACTGCCTCAGCAATAACATCAAGGCTGCCATCAATAAAGTTAGGGCTGGCATGATGATCGAACAGCGTCGTTGTACCGTGCTTCACCGCATCTACTAAGCAGACCAGCGCGCTGGCGCGAACACTATCCCGATCTAGAGCCTTATCCAGATTCCACCATAAGCGAGTCAATATTTCCGGGAAGTCTTTCGGCGCAGGGCCGGGAATCCCCAATCCCCGCGCGTACGCGCCGTAAAAGTGGGTATGCGCACAAATATTGCCGGGCATAATCCACTGCCCGCCTACATCTATCTGTTCATCTTGCGGATAGCGGTCTATCAGTTCCCGCTGCGGCGCAATTTCGCTAATCGTATCGCCCACAATACGCACAGCATGATTGTGAAGAATGCGATTATTCTCATCATACGTGATGACGTGACCATTCGTTAAAAGCATGTTGCGTCACCTCTGCTGATCAGGAAAACGCTGCACAAAGCGCGCATCCGTCAAATAAAGATCGGGAATCGTCCTCGCAGCGCAGAAGCGATCCCACGTCGTAAACAAAAATGTGACCGCCCGCCTGCCTGGGTTGAGTATGGGCGGGCTTTTAATGCCTATCGGCCCCAAAGCGGCTCGATAATAGAGTTCAATTGCCCGTTTATGCGCTGCTTCTTTTGGCAATAAGTCACGTCGCCTCAGCAGTTCAACACCCTGTATACGGGCGTAATAGTAAATGCCGCCGCCTTCTGGCCGTACTACTCCGCTGACATAAAAAGCGAGATATTCATAGTCCAGAACGCCATGAAACCGCGCCAGTGGGATACGATACCAGCGTTCTTGCAGCGCCGCTCTCAAATCGCGCTTACGGTTGATTACGCCAACCAGCACGCGATCTTCAGGAAACATCAGCCGTAACGGCTATACAGGAAGTGCAGCGCGTAATGCATTCAAGCGCGAGTCAATTTCCTCTACCTTCGCTTGATGCGATTCCCACCACGCGGGATCGCGCTGTGCATCCAATTCCCCAACCGTCTTACCCTGCTGCTCAACCCATGTATAGTATTTCAGGTTATGCCAACGTTCCCGCGCCTGCCGCGTACCTTCTTGCACCCAATCAGTAGTTGCAGCATGGAAGACGCCTTCAACACGGCCTACCGCCGCCGCTTCATCTAGCGCGCCGAACTGTTCGCGCATTGCATCCATCACCGAATAGTAACGATCTAGGCTGTCAGCCGCCGCCGTGTAAACCACATCGCCGCGCCCAAACCCATACGTCTTTGCCGTCTTGATCGCGCCCAGAATATGGCATACCCCACTAATGCCAAACAGCGTGCTCAAAAATTGAGCCTGTGCTTCTGGAACCCCAAAACGATTGACCAATGCCGCCACGCCTGCCGGTTCGCTTAGCAGTTGCAGCCCTTTTTTGCAGGCCATATCGTCAATACACATTACCGCATCAGTATTCCAAACATTATGAATCCAAGTCACATGCTTATCGCCAATGCCCTGAATATCATGTGAGCCGTAGCCATTATTGTAGAGTGTCGGGCATTGCGTTGGTTCTAAGGCCACATTTCTCGCATCCGGGAAAACTTGCTTCACACGGTCACCCGCAGCATTTGTGCCACCGCTGCCCGGCGCCCACACAAAAGCGGCCACCTTCCCGTTGCCAATACCCCGTTCCTTCAATTCGCCCGCCAGTTCCACGATGGTATTGCCAGTCACATGGTAGTGAAAACGATAGTTACCCATCTCTGAAAACTGGTTGAGAATACGTATATTCGGATCGGATGTTCGCAGGCGATGGGTTTCGTCGTAAATTTCCTTGACATTGCTCTCCGAGCCATACGTTTTGATCGCTTTTGCGCCATAGCTCTCAATACGCTCAAAACGCTCGCGGCTCATCCCCTCTGGCAGCACAACTAAGCTATTACAACCCATGCGCCCGCCAACCCATGCGCCGCCAATCCCGAAATTGCCAGTAGAAGGCCACACCAGCGTATGCGTTTGCGGGTCTACCTCACCAAACAGTTCCTTTTCCAACAAGATGCTATAAGCTGCGCCTACTTTATGACTGCCCGACGGGAACGACTTGCCATACATCACGACAATTTCAGCATCAACACCGGTCAATTCATGCGGCAGCACCACGTGATACACCTGATTTTCAGGATCGCGCCATGTAATATTGAACAGGTTGATCGGGTCGAGCGGTTGTTCGCGTAAAGCCTGAACCGCCTTCGCGCGCACCTCCAGATTAATTTTGTCTGGATGCAGCATTTCTTCAAAAGTTGGGCCGGTAATCAAGAGTTTTCTCCATCGTCAGTTGCAAAATCATCTAATTGTAATTGCGTCTCAAGATCGCGCATTTCGTTTTGCAAATTATCGCGCTGCCGCGCCATTTTCCGGTAGCGTGCTAATTCCCACTGCGGCATATTTTCGCTGGCGCCGCCATATTCCATTAAAAGCTTATCAATTTGCTGATCCAGCGACTCATACTCCAGCACAAGCTGCTGGTATCGCTGAATAACCGCTTGCAAATCACTTTCAGGCTCGCTCATACTGTTCCCTCAGCGGCGCTGCCTTCAATTTCAATCACTGAATCAGGCATATTCTCGCGCGCATGCGCAGGCAGCGGCAGCGTCCGCTGCGGCACAAAGCCTTCCCGTCTTGCAACAACATATAATGGGCGATTGCGGGTTTCATCATAGATACGCGCAACATACTGCCCCAAAAAGAACATAAAGAATAGCTGGAAAGCGCTCATCAGCAAAACCACAATGATCGTCGTCGCCTGCCCGCCGAAGAAATCTGCACCCCACGCTAAGCGTAAAATCGCCACCACCGGTATCGCAAACAGCGCCAGAAAGCCCAGAATCCCGCTCACATAAAGCATAATTTGCAGCGGAAAGTAGGAAAAACTGGTGATGCCATCCATCGCAAAGCGGATCATCTTCCGCAGTGGGTATTTCGTTTCACCGCTGTGCCGTATATCGCGTACATAGGTCACACCCGTCTGCTTAAATCCAACCCAGCTCGTCATTCCCCGAATGAAGCGGTTGTGTTCGCGCATCTGCTGAAGCACTTCCACCACGCTGCGATCCATCAGCCGAAAATCGCCGGTATCTACCGGAATATCCACATCTGTAATCCGGTACATCACCCGATAAAACATCTTCGCCGAAAATTCTTTGAACCAGCTTTCGCCCTCGCGCTTTTCGCGCACCGCGTAAACAACCTGATACCCCGCTCGCCAGCGCTCGATCATCTCCAGAATCAATTCCGGCGGGTCTTGCAGATCGGCATCTATCAAAATTGTTGCATCGCCTGAAGCGTGATCAATTCCCGCTGTTACCGCCGTTTGATGGCCGAAATTTCGCGCAAAATGAATTGCTTTTATGCGCGAATCGCGTTCTGCCAATGAATCGATCATCGCCTGTGATCGATCCCGACTGCCATCGTTCACCAGAATCAATTCCCACGATTCGCCAGTCGAATCCATAACCTGAGAAATCCGCTCATGCAAAAGATCGATGTTCCCCTCTTCGTTATAGATAGGGGCAACAATCGAAAATACAGGGTGAACATGTCCGTTCATTACATCCTCATTATGATAACGCGCGCAGCACAGCACCTATGTCTGGAGCCACTCGTACCGGTTTACCAACAGCCTGCTGCGCGCGGCGAATATCTTTCAGCCCATTCCCCGTCAGCAAAAGTGCAACACGCTCATCTCCCCGAATAACCCCTTGCTGCACAGCAAGTTTAGCTCCGGCAAAAGCCGCCGCCGCCGCTGGCTCAGCAAACACACCCGTAAGCTGTGCCAGTGTTGGGATCGCCTGTAATATTTGGTCGTCTGAAACCGCGATAAAGGCGCCGCTTGTCTGGCGTACTGCCCGTAATGCCTTCGCACGATCACGGGGCAGCCCCGCCGAAATACTATCCGCAATCGTTTCAGCATCTACTGGCAGCATATCCCGCGCCTGAAGGCCCGCTTTCCACGCCGCTACCAGCGGGGAGCTTCCTACTGCTTGTACACCGATCAGGCGGGGAATCCTCGTAATCCAGCCCAATTGTAATAGATCCGCCAGTCCCTTATGTACACCCGCGATGATATTGCCATCGCCCACCGAAATCACAATCGCATCTGGCATTTCCCAACCCAGTTGTTCGGCAAGCTCAAAGGCCGCCGTCTTTTTCCCTTCAGCCGTAAACGGATTGATGCCCGTATTCCGGCAGTACCACTCCTTTTGCTGGCAAACCGCATAACACAAGTCAAAAGCCTGATCATACGTGCCTTCGATCAGAATCACCCGTGCGCCGTAAACCAGCAGTTGAGCAATTTTCGCCTCAGGCGCAGAGGCCGGCACGAAAATCACCGGCGTCATCCCTACCGAAGCCGAAATTCCGGCCAGCGCCGCTGCCGCATTTCCTGTGCTAGCGGTACTCACGGTTTCTATACCCGCCTCCATAGCACGGGCAACCACCAGTGCGCTAGCGCGATCTTTGAGGGAGCCTGTTGGGTTGCGTCCGTCATCCTTAACCCACACCTGCGTCAGCCCCATCTCAGCAGCAAGCCGCGGCGCATCATATACCGGCGTCATCCCCACCGAAAGTGGCGGAACCACCACATTGTCACCAATTGGCAGCAGATCGCGATAGCGCCACATCGTATAATCACGGTTTGCCGCAAGGCGATCTCTATCTAAATGAGTGCGCAGCGCCTCGTAGTCATATAAAACATCTAATGTACCAACATCGCCGCAGTCCACGCAGGTATACTGCACCTCGCCCTGCATATACTCTCGATGACAGAGAGAACACTTTAATTTCAGAATTTGAGTCATAAACACACTTCAAGCTGCTAAAACACAAATCGCATCGAAACATACATCTAAAAAACCCACCAAAGCCGAAGGATTAAGCCTTCGTTTTCACCCTTTTAACCCGGCACAATCCGCGTACCAGCCTCGCCACGCAGCGCCTGCGCCAAATGCTCAGGATCGGTAATGATGGCGAATGGGCCGCCCATCTGCACAAAATCAATCGCGGCCTCAACTTTAGGAAGCATGCTGCCTGGTGCAAAATGCCCCGCTTCCATGTAGGCACGCGCTTCAGCCAGCGTCATTTGTTCCAGCATCTTTTGATCCGGCTTATTGAAATTGATCGCCACCTTTTCTACACCCGTCGAAATAACCAATATATCCGCACGTAACTGCTGCGCAAGCAAGCTGCTCGCCCGATCTTTATCAATCACCGCAAATGCGCCGCGCAGTTCCCCCTGCTCATCCCGAATCACCGGCACGCCGCCACCACCGCCAGCAATCACGATGTAATCATTCATAATCAGCGCGCGAATCGCATTTATCTCTTGTATTGCTAGCGGCTTTGGTGAAGCGACCACCCGCCGCCAACCGCGCCCGGCATCTTCCATCACGCTCCAACCTTCATCTTGATACTGCCTAGCCTGTTCCTCAGTCATAAAGCCGCCGATAGGTTTATTCGGCTTCTCAAAAGCTGGATCACTCGAATCAACCCGCACCTGAGTCACAACCGTCAAAATGGTACGGTTGATGCCACGCCGGCGCAGTGCATTATCCAACGACTGCTGAAGCATGTAGCCAATAGACCCCTGTGTATCTGCGACAATCAAATCCAGCGGAACGGTATGCACTTCACTCGATGCCAGCTCAGAGCGCCGCAGAATGAAGCCTACCTGTGGGCCGTTACCGTGTGTGACGATCACGTTCCAGCCCTCTGAAAACATGTCTGCAATATGTTCACAGGTGACGCGCACAGCATCCCATTGGTGGCTCACCTGTGGCTGTTTTGGATCAGTGATTAGAGAGTTTCCGCCAATTGCTACAACAGCAAGTTTAGTGGGCATGTGTTTGAGTCCTTGATGGTGTTGGAAGGAAAAAGTAAATTAAGTTTATGCAGTAATTCAGAAACAGCTTCGCTGGCGATTTTCCACGGCAAGTCCACAAATCCCAAAAAATCTTCTCGAAGGAATAGCTACCTGTATTTCAGCCATTGGGTTCATCCCTCACCCCACCCGACAATCGAAAAGCGCCGGTATCTCTACCTCTTATAAGTGCCTCTATTTTACTCGCTCAGAATACCCCTCAATTGTCGTATCAGCTCAGGGATATTTTGCTGGCAGGTTCGCCAAACAACATCCCAGTTAATGTCTCGGTAACCATGAACCAGTCGGTTTCGCATTGCTATAATTTGTGCAATATTTAGCTGATTATGACTGTTCGTGAAATCAGTTGAAAGATGGTTAGCTGCCTCACCAATGACAGCCAGTTCACGCACAATTGTACCGCCAAGTGCTTCCATATCAGCTTCAAGGTCTGCCCGCTGCTTACCCGCAAGACGCAACTCTATCCGCAGGGCAAAGTCCAACATATCCCTCAAAAGCGCATCATCATTTTCGTTCATAAACAGTAAACGCCTTTTGAAGTACATTGTCACGAAAATGTGGACTAAGTTCCTCAGCAGTTAATAAGTCAACTTCACGTTGGAAAAATTCCGCGAGTTCCCTTCCCCACAAGTAGTATTCCCAACCCGGCGTATGCCCTTCTTCAAACACCACCAGTACATCTATATCGCTGCCATCGTTAAAATCATCACGTAAAACCGAGCCAAACAGCGACAGCTTACGGATATGATGCCGCTTGCAAAATGCGGCAATTTCCTCGTAAGGAATAGGAATAGCGATCTGTATTTCAGCCATTGGGTTCATCCCTCGCCCCGCCTGACAATCTAAAAGCGCCGGTATCTCTACACTATAAGCGAAATACCGGCGCCAAAATCATCGCTAAAAACTAAATTACGAGCGCATCGTCAGCGCCATAACCGCTTTTTGCGCGTGTAGGCGATTTTCGGCTTCATCGTAGACCACGCTCTGCGGCCCATCAATTACCGAGTCGCTCACTTCAATATTCCGGTCAGCGGGCAAACAGTGCATGTAAATAGCCTCTTCATTCGCCAACGCCATCCGCCGATCATCCGTGATCCAATCGGTATATTTCGCGCCAATTTTGGCCGATTCACCCTTGTCTTCAGTCGTCATCCAGCAGCCCCACGACTTCGGATACAGAATATCCGCGCCTTTGAAGCCCTCATCAAAGTCATGCAGAACCTCAAACGACCCGCGTGATTTCTTCGCGTTATCTTTCGCCTGTTCCACAATCTCCGGCATCAGCGCAAATTCTTCAGGATGCGTTAAACGCACGTTCATGCCGAAGCGCGTCATCAGCAGAATCAAGCTCTGTGGCACTGAAAGCGGTTTCTGGTAGCTGGAAGCATATGCATAGCTCACGTTGATCGTCTTGCCGCGCACATCCCGCCCAAATTTCTCCATGATCGTCATCATATCAGCCAGCGCTTGGAATGGATGGTACACATCACACTGCATATTCAGCACCGGCACACGGCTGGCCGCCGCAACTTCGCGGATATACTGGTTGCCAAAGTTCCAGTCACACTGGCGAATCGCGATGCCGTCCGTATAACGCCCGATAATTTCACCGATCTCTTTAGCAGTATCGCCATGGCTGATCTGCGTCGTCTCGCTGTCAATGAACATGCCATGACCGCCCAACTGCGCGATGCCCGATTCAAAAGATGTACGGGTGCGGGTACTGGTGAAGAAGAATAGCATCCCCAACACCTTATCGCGCAGCAGCGCATGAGGTTCGCCCAGCGCCCGCTTACGCTTCAAATCCCACGCGACATCAAATACCGTGTCCAGTTCATCACGAGTCCATTCCAGTTCAGGCGCGATACTATCCCGCCCACGTAAATCAGTTTGCATAAAATTCTCCCCAAAGGTAGGTGTTCAGTCTAATAGTTCACACGCTGGCTACAGTGATATCAAATATCGAATTCGTATTCGTCCCAACTTGGATCGCCATCCACAAATGAAAGCAGCATTGTTTCATTGGCATCAAATTCAGGCGAACTGGTATGTTCCTCCAAAAGATCGCTGTCTTCCCATTGTTCCAGCATCAAAAAAAGATTTTCGATACTGACGTCTTCATAGATCGCAAATAGCAAACAGCCCGAACTCTGGCGCTCTTTCGCCACCAATTCACGCGCAAATTCCAGAAAGGCATCCCGTTTAGAAGGTATGACCATAAACTTGCCAGTGATCATAATCATGATACTTGCCGCCCCCTTGTTTAGGGTTGAATCATAGCAGGTAACAGCGCATACCATTCCGTTGCCCGAACCACATCTGATAACGGAACCTGATCAATCACCGTATGGGCATGTATCTCATCGCCGGGGCCAAAACCGATGCTCGGTATGCCGGCTTTCCCCGTCCAATATGTGCCATTCGTTGAAAAGTCCCATTTCCCAGTCGGCAGCGGCGCCCCCCACAAAGCCGTTCCCGTCTGCACGCCTGCCTGAACATACGGATCGTCTTCAGGAAGCGCCCACGCTGGATATATTTTATCCACCGGAAACACAAATCCGGTATAGCTGGGATCGTCATAGAACAAAATCGAAGCTTCAATATCCTTACGATCCCCAATCAGCCGCTGAATCCGCGCAAGTTCCCCTTCTGGCGTCTCCCCAAAAGTGACCCGCCGATCAATATAGATCAAGGCCTCATCAGGCACAGCGTTGATACTAGGCGTTTTCACGTGCATATCGGTGACTGTAATCCGCCCATGCCCTAGGAAATCATGATCGCCTAATTCCGGCTCTAGATTGCTGATCGCCTCAATCACCGGCAGCAGCTTATAGATGGCATTATCCCCCAAGAAGTTGCTGGCAGCATGGGCGCTTTTACCTTTTGCCACAACCTGCATTTCCACGCGCCCTTTATGCCCGCGGTACACCTGCATTCTGGTCGGTTCGCCAATCACCACAAAGTCGGGGCGCAGTCCTTCAGCCTCAACCAAAGCATGCGGGGCAATTCCGTCGCACCATTCTTCCATATTCCCGAAATAATACCCCGTCCACCCCTCCAGCAGGCCAAGATCGCGGGCCAAAGCCAGACCATAAATCATGCCCGGTGTGCTGCCCTTTTCATCGCACGCCCCCCGCGCAAAAAAGACATCGCCTTCTACTTTCCCCTCAAATGGATCCCATTCCCACTCTTCAGGATCGCCAATACCCACCGTATCAATATGGCTATCATATAGCAGTTTCTTCGGCCCATCGCCAATCCGACCAACCACATTACCCATCTGGTCGAACCAAACTTCATCAAAGCCTAACGCCAGCATTTCAGCCTTAGCCCGTTCCCCAACTTCCCGAATCTTGCTGTCATAGCTGGGAATCGCGCAAAGGTCTTTCAAAAATTGAATAATTTCTCCCCGCTGTGCTTCTACACGGCTGCGAATTTGCTCAATGATCGTTTCGTCCACCATAGTTCTCTCTCTTATACAAAAATGTCAACGACTGCAAACTGCTCGACATCTACTAAGCCAATGTCGGTCAATTTCAACTTAGGAATAACTTCCAGACCCATGAAACTCATCAGCATAAATGGATCGTGCATCGTGCTGCCAAGCTGCTGCGCCAACATAATCAGGCGATCATATCCCCGGCGCACTTCTTCAATCGGCGCTTCGGTCATCAGGCCGCCAACCGGCAGTGGAAGCGTCCCCAATACCTGATCCCCATCAGCAGCCGCCAGCCCGCCTCCCATCTCGATCACCGCCTTCGCCGCCGTCAGCATACTCGCATCATCCGCGCCAATGATCACCAGATTATGATGATCATGTGCCACTGAACCGGCTAAAGCGCCGCGCTTTAAGCCTACGCCATGAATGAACCCTTTGCCGACATTTCCGCTGGCTTTATGCCGTTCCACCACAGCAATTTTGAGAATATCCTGCCCTATATCCGCCATCGCCTCACCATGGATCACTGGAACATCCATTACCAGATGTTCAGTCACTACCTGATCCGGATCAGCGCCGATCACCCGCACGCGCCCGCTGGTTGCGCGAATCTTGAAATCCAGTGACGTCGGATGCACATGCATTGAAGCGGGTAGTTGGGGGACTGAACTGCCTTTTGCATGTGGCAGAAGTATTTCACCATGCTGCGCAGCTAACTTCCCATCTTTGAACACCATTTCAGCCCGTAGATCATTGATGTCAGAGAAGACAACCATATCTGCGCGCCGTCCAACAGCCACCGCCCCGCGATCATACAACCGGAAATACTGCGCCGTGTTAATCGTCGCCATACGAATGGCAATTATCGGATCCACCCCCGCAGCAATCGCCACCCGCACCATATAATCAATAGACCCATCATCGAGCAGGCTGTTCGGCTGCCGATCATCCGTACAGAAGCATAAACGGGTGTGATTCATCGGTGTGACCAGTGGCAGCAAAGGCCGCAAATTGCGAGTCGTCGTCCCCTCACGGATAAAAATAGTCATGCCCAAGCGCAGCTTTTCCCGCGCTTCTGCTGCTGTTGTACATTCGTGATCGCTGGCAATTCCCGCCGCAACATAGGCATTGAGCGGTTTCCCAGTGACCGCCGGAATATGCCCATCCAAAGGCAGATCGCCAAAATCTTCTAATTTCTGCAAAATATCTTCATCGGCATGAATCACGCCGGGATAATTCATCATCTCAGCTAGGCCAAGCACCTGCGGATGATCCCTTAAAGGCAGTAAATCTTCCGCTTCAAGCGTAGCGCCGCTGGTTTCCATAGCTGTCGCCGGAACGCACGAACTTGCCATCACGAACATATCGAACGGCGCATCCTTCCCGCGAGCAAGCATGAAATTAATACCTTCAATGCCATGCACATTGGCTATTTCATGCGGATCTGTTATGGCTGTCGTAATGCCGCGAGCAAGCACCGCACGCCCATACTCAGGCGGCGTACACAGGCTGCTTTCGATATGCACATGGGCATCCAGAAAACCGGGGCATACATAACGCCCTTGCAGTTCAACCTCCCACTTTCCGGTATACCCTTCCCCCAAGGCGATAATAATGCCTTCATGCACCACAATATCGGTAGGGTAAATTTCGCCGGAAAGTACGTTCACCAATAGCGCGCCACGCAGCACCAGATCAGCCTGTATGTCGCCACGGGCAGCCGCAATTCTATCCACTACGCCCATCCAGCCCCCCATTACACTTTCTTAAAAATCCACTTTACGCATTAACCCTGTATTATATCGCCTGCACGCACGGTGTCATGGTGGTCAGCAGTCCATATGCGCTTGCCACCGGCCTGCTGTTTCATCTGGTTTACAATCAGATAATCCAGATCGCCAAACGCAGTATTGCGCGGTGAAGACCATTCCCCCACCCGAAATAGATCCCGCTTTGCCGTATATTCCGCAGCAAAAACCAACTCGATGCAGTCATTCGGCGTATCCTGCCACAGTCCCGCCCATCGCATCTGCACCTTAATGCCGGATCGCTGTTCAAGCTCATCAGAAAGTTGCGACCACGGGGGAATATCGCCGCTAACGCGGAGTCGGGGCAGCTTCCGCAGTTCACCTGCTGAAGTTTTTTCGCTGCCTATGGTGAGGATATGCCCACTATCGCGATGCGTAATGACCGCTGAAGCGCGCACTTCAAAAACAGGGAATCGGGGTTCAGGCCTGCCGCGCATCGCATTCCAAACATATCGGACCGCCATCCGCCGCCGCAAACGCCGTAATTCTGCTCGATCAGGGGTGATAACACGCGGTGGCACCGGCATATCGGCCAGCGCATCCTGAAGCACCTGTCCTAAAGGCATAGAGGGAAAAGTTGTGCGCGGAAAGAACATATTCGCGCGGGTTTCGCTCGTGCTTGAGCGCAGTTCGCCGCCCACTGCCCGCCCACGAAATAGAATATTCAGCCGATTCCAACCCGCCATATAATATAAAGACACAGGGTAATCAATCTCGACGGCGACTCCAGTCTCTTCTTCAACTTCGCGGGCGGCAGCATCCCGCAAGCTCTCTCTAGAGTCCAACCGCCCGCCGGGCAAGCTCCAAACGTTCAAGTCGCTGCGCTTTGAAAGCAGGAGCATATCCCGCTGAAAAGCAGCACACCACACACCAATTCGGAGAGGCACAAAAGCGGCGCTCATGGGCGGAAGTAACTAATCAATCGCCATTGAGCAGTGTCTTGGAGGCGCGATTATGCTGTTCAATAAGTACCGGGACATCGGTCATCGTCAAATGCCCTTCTTGAACCACGATTTTACCGTTAATGACCACCATATCGGCATTAGTGGCACGGCAAAATAATAATGCAGCCGCCGGATCATGAAGCGCGCCCGCATAGCCAATCTGATCCAGTCGAAACGCGGCAAAGTCAGCCATCATACCGGGCGCAAGCGCGCCAATGTCTTTTCGCCCTAAAATCGAAGCGCTGCCTACAGTTGCCATCGCTAACGCCTCGCGCGCGCCTAGACCAGCAGGGTTGCCCCGCGCACGCTGAACCAGCATCGCCATCCGCACCTCCTCAAGCAGCCCGCTGCTGTCATTAGAGGCTGAACCATCTACCCCTAGGCCAACGCGCACGCCCTGATCCAACATTTTCCGAATTGGCGCAATGCCCGAAGCCAGCCGTAAATTTGAAGTCGGGCAGTGACAAACACCGGTTCCCGTGCGCGCAAACAGCCCGATTTCCCGATCATTCAGAAACACGCAGTGGGCATGCCACACGTCCTCGCCCACCCAACCGCTTTCCTGAGCGTAATCACCCGGCAGCACCCCCAATTGTTCAAGGCTGTACGCCACATCATTGGCGTTTTCCGCCAGATGCGTATGCAGGCGAACGCGATAACTGCGCGCCAAATTTGCAGATTCGCGCATTAAATCCTGGCGTACAGAAAACGGCGAACAGGGCGCAACCACAATTTGCAGCATCGAACCGGGTGAAGGATCGTGATAGGTTTCGATCAAGCGCCGGGTATCGCGCAGAATCATATCTTCATCTTCGACCACGCTGTCCGGCGGCAGCCCCCCAAGCTTCTCGCCCACGCTCATTGAACCACGCGCCGCATGAAAGCGCATCCCCATCTCTTGGGCTGCCCGTATCGTGTCATCCAGTTCAACGTCGTTCGGGTAGATATAAAGGTGATCGCTCGAAGTAGTGCATCCCGAAAGTATCAGTTCGGCCATCGCCAGCTTTGCTGAAACATACGCCGCCTCTGAATCAAGCCGCGCCCAGATTGGATAGAGGCTGGTCAGCCATCCGAATAATTCTTTATCCGGCGCCACGACACGAGTCAGCGTTTGAAACATATGATGATGCGTGTTGATCAATCCCGGAATCACGATGTGCTGCGGCATATCAATGATTCGATCCGGAATGATCGGCGGCATATCTTCTAAATGCCCCACCGCTGCAATCACGTTATCCTGAAGGAACATAGCCCCTTGTGATATTTCGCGGCGCGTATCGTCCATCGTCACCAATGTATGAATATTACGGACGAGTGTTGTCCCCATAGCGCGAACGATCCTTAAAAGTCTGGTTGAGTCTGATTACCGGCCAACCGCGAAGCAGCCTTAAGAGTATTGGCAAGCAGCATCGTAATCGTCATCGGGCCAACGCCTCCCGGAACTTTACTAATTGCCCCAGCAACATTCAATGCTGCATCAAAATCAACATCGCCCACGAAACGATAACCCCGCGAGTCATCCGGATCATCGATCCGATTGGTACCAACATCTATCACCACCGCGCCCGGTTTCAACCAATTTCCCTGAACAAAATGAGGTTTACCAATCGCCGCAATCACCACATCAGCCTCGCGCACATGCCGCTGAATATCGCGTGTGCGGCTATGACATACCGTCACGGTAGCATTCGCTTTCATGAGCATCAACGCCATCGGCAGCCCCACAATGTTGGAGCGTCCGATAACAACCGCATTCGCCCCCTCAAGATTCACGCCTGCTGATTCCAACAACACCATACAACCGGTAGGTGTCGCCGGAGTAAAGCTAGGGTTGCGCCCCTTCATACCCAGCAGTCCAATATTGATCGGGTGAAAACCATCCACATCTTTATCAAGGCTCACCGACCGCAGCACAGCCTCTTCATCAATGTGCGCTGGTAGTGGAAGCTGCACCAGAATCCCGTGAATATAGGGATCGTTATTCAATAATTTTACTGCCGCTTCTACCTCCTTCTGCGTACAGGTATCCGGCATAATCTGCGCCGCCGAGTGAAAACCAACCTGTTCACAGGCGCGGCGTTTCATGCGAACATACTGCGCCGATGCTGGGTTGTCACCGGCAAAAACTGCGCCAAGCCCCGGCGGATACCCCATCTTTTCAGCAAACGCGGCCGTTTCAGCCTTGATCTCTGCGCGTATTTGCTCCGCGATCAAATTCCCATCAATGACGATTGCTGTCACTTGCACTCCTACTACACTCGTCCTTAACACCAGATTAAGGACGGAGAATAACATGATGCCAAAACCAGCGCGAAAACCCCCGTAAAGTATTTTTGTAAACGAGTTTGAACAACTTATACACAAATCTTTGGTTCAAAGTTTTCAGGACTCAGGTAACATAAGATTTGTTGAAATAGGCAGATTCTATCAATCTGCCGGGGGCGAGTAGGTTCAGGGCGAGGTCAAATTCCAATGGCGAACATCCAGCTAAAAGATCAGATACATCAGAATGCAGTCCGGCGGGGCAAATTGAGCGCGCGATCCGGGCAGGCGCTGGTTGAATATGCGCTCATTCTGATTCTGGTTGCAGTCGCAGCCGGTGTCACGCTTGCGGCCACTGGTCCCGCGATGGCAAATATCTTTAGCAACGTCATCTTCAACATCATCGGTCAGGATCGCGCAAATCTGGAGTTTTGCCCGAACCCGGACGACCTCGATGGGCCTCAAATACCGTGTCCGCTCATTCAGGGGCAGGCCGCCGCCTTCTGGGCAACCGTTGATTTTCTTCGTAATAACCCGCAGCGCGAAACGCCCTTCCCTACACCAAGAGATTCCGGGCCTGAAAGCTCGGTTGAACCGAATGCAGATACAGATACGCCTACGCCTACGAACACCCCTACGCAGACGTACACGCACACGCCGACGGATACCTTTACGCCTACGCACACCAATACCTATACTCCCGGGCCACCCGCAACGCCGGATGACATCGTATTTAATGTGCCGCATGCCGATCTTGCTGATAAGCCGGAATGGTGGCGTTTAGACAACACCTTCTCAGTTGGCGGGGGGCAGTGGGCAGCCACCTATTACACTGGCACCAATTACACCGGCACGCCCTACACAAACACTGAGTATGTCGCCAGTAATGGCGCAATTAACTATAACTGGGCGGGAGGCAGCCCCGCCAATGCCCCCTCAAATGTGCCGGGATTCCCCGGCGGCACTACTAATTTCTCAGTCAAATACGTCAAAGCCTTCATCGTTCCGGTCAGCGAGCGAGTTCGTATTTCATACACCCTTGCGGGCAGCGACAGAGTCCAATTCATCGTTGACGGCACGGCCATCAATGCCGAGCAATCTAGCAGCGGATTTCTCGACTACGATTTCACTGCAGGAACCCATACTTTTGAAATCTGGTTCAGGGATACAAGCGGAAATGCTCGCCTTACAGTCTTAATTCAGAGATCTCAAGATAACCCCGATGACAGCCCGGTTGGTGTAGATTGCAGTTGGCTCAATCTAAACGATGCCGCAAACAGCGCCATCTACAGCGGTTCAAGCGCATCGGTCTGGGATGAAGCCGGAAATACCGGCACGACCAGTTGGCCCGCAGGTCAAACTTGTACGCTTGAACTGCGCGGTGCGGTTGACCTCTCAAGCGTATCCAGCCCCAAACTCTCATGGTGGGATGTTTGGGATTTCAGCGCCAACAGCGGCGTAGTCGCCTCAATCCAGATCGCCAATTACACAACCGATGGCAACGGTTTCTTTGACCGGGTAGCAGCCAATTGGCAAACGCTTGCCACAAGAAACGGGTCTACCGCCAACTACAATTGGACTCGCAATCAAATTGACTTGAGCAATCTGGCTGCTTTGGGGTTGAACCCGGCCATCCAGCAAGTCACCTTCCGATTCCAGCTTTATAGTTCGGCTTCGGGCAGCGTGCGCTGGAACATTGACGATTTGCAGGTACTTGCAGATCTAAACCCCGGCCAAACTTTTACGGTAGATAATGCATGGGATTTGAACTCACGCAGCCAGATGGCGGATTTCATCTTCAATGCTGACTCCGTCTATACCCGCGAAATCGCCGGCCCCAGCACAACCGAGAACTACCGCTGGGATATTACCGGAACAAACGCAAATTCCGGAACCGGCTGGGATGCCAGCCCCGGCACGAATATCCCGCAAAGCGCAGGCAGCGGCACGACTGCACCTCAACAAAGAGTCCACTATCTTGAGCTGCGTTCACCGATAGATATAACGTCTGGGAATTCCGCAATGCCAGTGGTGGACTATGAAGGTGATACTGGTTCACCAATGTTGACGTTCTGGCAGGCGTTTAATGTCAATAGCAACGTGGCAAGTCTGTCCGTTCAATATACCCGCGATCTGCTTGATGATACGTCTGGCACGCCCGATAACTGGCAGATCATCCCGAATGAAGGCCTGCTGCTAAACCTAACCGGAAGCGCGCCTGCGGCTAATGAACTGAATGATGCCGGCAGCAGCCGCAGCGCACTTACAATGCACAGAATTAAGGTGCATCTGTCTGAGATTCCCAACTGGGATACCCAGCCTTTCCGCCTGCGCTTTGCAATCACGCTCGCGCCGGGCGGCTCTACCTCCGCTGACTGGTACATAGATGATATTCGTATTGAACGCGAAGATATTCTCGTCTATGAAGTCTATCCTATGCTCGACAACGCCGAAAACGCCGGCGCTTCCGGCAAGCGGTGGTTCGCTGTTGGCCCTGATGGCGTTTGGACGACGACAGCGCCGGCCTTTGGCGGGTACCGCAATTCAGGGAATGCCTTCGCAGACACGCCAACCGGCAACTATTCCGCCGTGAATGAAACCACCTCCATGGAAATGCAGCGCACGATGGATCTGCTCAACGACACGCCGGATAACGGGCCAGCCGTTGGCGACTCAGATTCAAGGCCGGCTGCCATTTCGCCCATGCTTTCCTTTATGTGGCGCGGCAACATGCAAGGTGTAAACCTCTATGTTGATGTCTGGACTGCGCGAACCAATCAGTGGCAGCCAGTTTGGAACTATAACGTCAGCTCACAGCGTATACAAAATGCGTGGGAGCGCGCCGAAGTGAACTTGCAGCAGGCAGTGGTTGATTCGCTGCGGGCGGCAACCGGGGACAATTCTTGGCTCTGGGATAACGGCACAGCGACTACCAGCATCATCGGAAATGCATGTGACGGCGGCGCAAACCTGCAAGGCTGCCTTGACGACGATATTCGCGTGCGAGTTAGATTCGTTACAACCACGGGGAGTACCCCACAAGACGGCATTTACCTTGACGATATTCGCATCGAAGAAAGCGGCTATGTGCACCGCCTCTGGGGCGCAACACCTTTCGGGGGCGTCGTGACAGGCGCTGGCGATGATGATCTCGTAGATGACATCGAAACCCGCTCGCCCAATCTAGGGGCGCTGAATTCCACTTGGGTTAAACGCTGGTATGCCGGTGGCACATGGGATATTACGAACGCAACCACGCGCACTGGCGGCTTCTCGATGTCCGAATCTCCAATCGGAAATTATCAGCCAAATGCCCGCTATTACCTGGAATTCCGCCCGGTCATAGATATGCGCGGCACCGATCCCTCTACCACGCCAGCGCTAGATTTCTTCACTCGCTTTAACATTGGCACTGGCGATTCGCTGCAAGTTCAGATATCTGTAGAAGACACCGCAAACACCTCACAAGGCTATGATAAAATTGCCGGGTGGGGGGCTTGGACGAACGTCACAACAAGCCAACCCAGCGTGCCAACCCGGATTGATACTTGGTTCTTGAACCGAGTCAACCTGAGCAGTTATATCGGCAGCCGCATCCGTATTCGCTTCATGCTCAATGCTAATGGCTCTACAGAAAGTGACGGCCAATATATTGATGCCGTGAGAATCTCAACTGGGCTGCCGCTTCTCGCCCCTGGTGCACAGAATATCTTTGAAGATTCCTTCGCGTATTCACCCACTTGGATATTTGAAGGCAACTGGGGCGTCACCCAGCAGTATGTTTCGGCTAACAATACCGATTCGTGGTATCTCGGCGCGCCATGGGATGGCTACTTCGTAGACTGCGAAACCTTCGGCGTCACTTGCAATAGCAGTAACCTAAACAATATCTACAACATGCTCGATAGCCAGCAGGCAGTTGGACTCGCGCTTGATGGCATGAGCGCGCTTGTCACCGGGCTGATGCCAGACACGCCATCCTTTGACGTAGTCGAATGGCTAGGTACCAACCGCCCACAGCCTGAAGCAGGGTATGGTCCTGGATATGTACCGGGCAGCGAATGGGGTGAAGGTTGGGCTGCCCGCTGGGTACGGCCAGTGACGCTCACCGCCGGTCAAACCTACCGCGTATACGTCATCGCTGACGACGGCGTGATGCTGGAGATTGATGACGCAACCGGAACCGATATTACCGACAGCACCTATGGCGCTAATCCTGCTGGTATGATCATCAATGATTGGAGCGATCATGGGGCGAGATTGGCTTATTCAACCTTCACCGTCACCAGCCCCACCGACATCACACGCAATCTCCTTTTGAGCTATTATGAGTATACAGGAAACGCCCGGCTTTCCCTGAGCATCATCTCAGCAGGCGCATACTCGGCCACCGACAGCCCGAACACGCCAGGATCGGACACCAGTGGGACTGGCGATAACGCGCTCGGTTATACCACGGTCAATTCGGCAAACTATGGCTACTCTTCGGTCATGCTCAACGGCGTCATTGATCTGTCAGGAACCACCAATCCACAGTTCACCTATGAGCGTTACTATGACATGGCTAGCAGCGGCAGCACAAACTTCCGATTACAATTTTCATCCGATGGCGGGTTCACGTGGGGTGATGTGAATGGCACGCTGAGCAGTGGATCTACCTTGCCGCCATCCAACTGGAATTCCCGCAGTTTCAGTATCCCAGCGATGTATCGCACCGCACTCTTCACGTTCCGCTTTAGATTGGATACGCGAGGCGCAGGCGGCGGCACAACCGGAGACAGTGTGTGGGTTGGCAGCGTGCTGATTGAAGATTAGGCAAAGCTGCAATGACAATATAAGCTCACAACAGGGCGCAATGACATGCGCCCTGTTGTTTTGTATTCTCCCGATTCGCTACGATTGCCCTGCTTTGCGCAAATTGGTTATGCGAAAGCAGCTTCAAAACTGTTAAACTTGTGTGCTAACTCATTCACGCGATAAATCATTTTGGGATACCTCTGTGACGTTAGCGCCAAACATATTCACCGGTCATTTTTTCATTCTGGTTGGCCCTGCGGGAAGCGGCAAAAACAGCCTTATGGAGGCCGCGATTGGGGCAGTTCCGGGTTTAAGGCAGATGGCTACAGCCACTACCCGTGATATTCGACCGGGGGAAACAGAAGGCCGTGAACACTATTTCGTAAGTACAGAGCGTTTTCAAGAACTCATCAAAACGAATGCGCTGCTAGAATGGCAGTTTCTACATCGGCATGGGCGCTATTACGGAATGCTGCGCGAGCAGATTGAGGAATCCTTAAGCGACGGCGAAAATATCATCGCTGACGTTGACTATCTAGGCGCACAGGCGGCTGATGATGCCTACCCCACGAACGTGGTCACAATTTTTATTACGCCGCCCAGCATAAGCGAACTTCTTCGCCGGTTGCTTTCAGGGCGTGGCGAATCACTGCCTGAAACCAGCCGGCGGTTACTACGCGCACCGCAGGAATTCGCTTATACGCCTTCATGCCGCTACAACGTTTTAAACGACTCACATTCTGCTGCTGCCAGCACCTTGATCCAGATCGTCCAGAGCGAAATTTCCAATCGGCGCGCACCTATTGAGCGAGCGCCACAGTTGGAAATGCAAATCATATCCCAGTTACACATTCATGCGCCGCACGGCGAATTGATTGATGATCGCAGTGGAGAAGCGCCGCTGTTCAGCCTGCTCGCAGATGAGCTGCCGCAAAGCGCTGCTGAACGTGGGTTGAAGGAAATTTTAGGGGACAACGCAGCGGCAGGGCGCTGGCAGTATGACTTCAAGCCGGATGATGGCTTTCAACCACCCAACAGCTTATCGGCAATGGCATTAACGGGCGGGGTTGAGGCTGCCGTTTACCACTATCATTATCATCTCGGTGAAAAGCTGGCACTTCCGCAAGGATTCCGCTGGCGCAACGGCGCCCCACAAGAAACCCCTATGTGATTTTGAGCCTGTAGAAATACGTTTCGGCGCATCTCTACAGGTCAATTTACGCGCATCTCACGCTACGTCAACCCTATAATTTGGGCGGGGTAACGCCACGCTGCCCCTGATATTTACCTTTGCGATCTAAATAAGACACTTCGCAGGCATCATCCCCTTCAAAAAACAACACCTGTGAAACGCCCTCATTAGAATAGACTTTCGCGGGTAATGGCGTGGTGTTGCTGATCTCGATGGTGACGTGCCCCTCCCATTCCGGCTCAAACGGAGTCACGTTGACTACAAGCCCCGAACGGGCATAGGTAGATTTTCCCAAACAGACACAGAGAACGGTGCGCGGAACACGAAAATATTCTACAGAACGCGCCAGCACAAATGAGTTTGGGGGAATGACGCAGACATCGGTTTGAATATCTACAAACGACTGCGGCGAAAAATTCTTCGGGTCTACGACTGCTGAATAAACATTGGTGAACACTTTATATTCATCGGCCACACGCATATCGTAGCCATACGATGACAGCCCGAAGCTAATCACGCCTTCACGCACCTGATTTTCAACGAAGGGTTCAATCATGCCGTGTTCAAGCGCCATCTTACGTATCCAGTGATCAGGCTTTATCCCCATGAGTTCCATCCTTTGCATGCAAATATCGATCAAAAAACGACGGCGGCGTTAGGCAAAAGCCCATACCCTTAGTGGTAAGGCAAGGGACACTAAGAACAGCACGCCATTTTGGATTTATAAGATCATCGCCATAGAGATTGCAGGCGCGAGCCTATGTATTCGCCCTAAAACGGGTGCTGCGGGCGACAGCCTAGCAGGCCACCCTATAAATTCATGATGACTCATACGCTCAAAAAGTCCTGTTTGGTTAAGGTGCGTCACATGACTTCGGGTGTAGTCATTCCCATCAAGTTCAGCACCCGCCGAAATACAATTTGCGCAGCGCCAAAGAAATACAAGCGAGCCTGAGCCACCGCCGGATCAACATCGCTGGCAAGCACGCGCACATTATCAAAGATCGGGTGAAAGGTGTTCGCCAGTTCTAAGGCATAAAAGGCGATCCGATGCGGCTCAAACATCGCCGCCGAAAGCTCAATCGCTTCACCAAGATCCAGCACTTTACGCAAAAACTTAAGTTCAGGCTCACCTAGCAAACTCAGATCAGGATTTTGCACATGTACCCCACGCGCCGCAGCCTCCCGGAAAATTCCTGCGCAGCGAACATGTGCGTATTGAATGTAATAGACCGGGTTTTCAGTAGATTTTTTGATCGCCAAATCGAGATCGAAATTAAGGTGTGTATCCGAACTGCGCGCTAAGAGCATGTAGCGAACAGCATCAGCGCTAGTTTGATCGATGAGATCGTCGAGCGTCTCAAAATCGCCTTTGCGCGAACTCATGCGAACAGTTTCGCCGCCGCGCAGGATAGCAACCAACTGCACAAGAATCACGTGTATCTTTGAAGCATCCATCTCTAAAGCTTGAATACCAGAACGCACTACTTGATATTGGGTGTAGTGATCGGCGCCAAGCACGTTGATCAAGA
>DAOTUZ010000003.1:0-5229 GCA_034437295.1 Anaerolineae bacterium
GGTAAATCTCGTGAGTGCCGTTTCCGCGGGTATCGCTGGCATAGACGATCCACGTGCCGCCGGGGCTGAATGAAGGGCTGATGTCATCAATAGTGTTATTGGTTAAGGCGCGCAGATTGCTGCCATCACTATCCATGGCATAAAGCTCAAAGTCACCGTCACGGTTGCTGGTAAAGACGATGGTCGTGCCATCTGGCGAGATTACCGGGCTGACATCGGCGGCCGGATTTTCCGTGAGCTGGCGTTCTTCGCGGGTTTCCAGATTCATGATGAAGATATCAAAATTGCCGCCCCGATCTGCATAAAACAAGAGCTGCCCCTGCGGACGCTCACCGCCCACGATCAGCGGTTCGGGGGTACGGATACCGATAGGCGCGGTCACCTCAGGGTTAGGGGTGGGGAGGGCGGTATTGGTGTTGACCAGCGGCGGTTGGGTAGCCTGACGAGTGTTGGTTGGCGGAACGGTTTCATTTGCAAGATTAGCGGTAGCCGATGGTGTTGGTTCGTTTTCGCTGGTCAGACTCAGAATCAGCACGGCTACCAGCGCCACAAACGCGAACATGCCGCAGCCGATCATTGCGCCGAGTAGGGCGCTGACCCACAGACTGTTGGCGCGCCATCCACGGCGAACAGGCATCATTTCGCCACTTCCGCCGGTATAGGACACGGCGGGCATTGGTGGCGCTGATGACGGCGTATGATAAATGGGCGAACCATAGACCGCCGAGGATTCTGGCGGCGTGTTGATAGGCGTGCCGGGTATTGGCTGAGGCGGCGTTGGCGGCATGGGGATGGTGGCTTCATCATCCAGCAGCGATGAATGGGAAACGCCGGGCAGCGTGTCTTGCAACGCCAAATCGGTTTCCTTCGCGGCTTTGCGGAGCGCATCAACCATGGCGGCGGCATCCGCATAACGCTGCCCGCGATCTTTGCTCATGGCGGTGAGGATTACATTTTCAAGCGCTGGCGAAACCTCAGGGGAAATAGAGCGCGGCGCAGGCGGTGGTTCGGTGACATGGGCAACGGCGATGCCGTAAGGGGTGTCTGCTTCAAATGGTCGGCGTCCGGTTGCCAGTTCAAAGAGCATGACACCAAGCGAATAGATATCGCTGCGGTTATCCAGCGGCTTGCCCTGCGCCTGTTCAGGGGACATATAGCTTGGCGTGCCAACCACGCCATGGGTGGTGATTGTGCCTGCGCCTTCGCTTAACAGCCGGGCGATGCCAAAGTCGGTCAGAAACGCGCCGCCGCTTTCGTCTATCAGGACGTTACTAGGCTTCAAATCGCGGTGGAGGACACCTTTGCTGTTGGCGTAGTCCAGCGCCGGCCCAATCATCTCGTAGATTGCAAGTATCGCCTCTACGTTAAGCGGGCCGCTGCGCAGGCGCTCGTCTACAGAGCCGCCGGTCATGTAGCGCATGACGATATAGGGCTGGCCCTCTAGCTCACCGTAATCGTACACTGGAACGATACTGCGATGTTCCAGCGTGGAGACGATATTTACTTCGCGTTCAAAACGTTGGATATAGGTATCGTCGTTGAGCAGATGGCTGGGCAGCACTTTCAGCGCAACGACGCGATTCATAGACATTTGCTGGGCGCGGTAAACAGTTGCCATGCCCCCCCGGCCAATTTCTCCGAGGATTTCATAGCCGCCGAATTTCTTCCCGATATTGCCGTCTGCCATTCGCTGCCCGCCCACCTGCAAGCTCGCAAGTGTTCAATACGCCCGATCATTGTGCTGGCAAACGAAATCCTGCCGACGCACAGCACAATGATTATACAGCGCGGCGCTTAAGCTTGCTTGTGAAGGGTGAGCAATTTAGCAAAATATTGGCTACCGGCGTTCAGTAATACGGTACATGCCCATGGCTTCACGCACCAGCGCCATCGTCTTTTGCGCTTCAACCTGCGCGCGGGCGGTGCCTGCCGCGATGATCTCGTCTATCATGCCCGGCTGCGCTTCATAGCTGGCGCGGCGCTCACGCATGGGGGCGAGAAAGTTGTTGATGGCTGTCGCCAATTTGCGCTTCACCTCAACATCGCCCACTGTACCCTTAAGATAGCGCTCTTTGAGATCGTCTATTTCAGCCGTGTTAGGGTTGAAGGCATCATGATAGATGAATACTGGATTGCCCTCAACGCGGCCCGGAATATCCGCACGTATACGGTTAGGATCAGTGAACATGCCACGTACCTTCTGATTGACGGTGTTCTCATCATCGCTTAGGAAGATAGCATTATTCAGCGATTTGCTCATCTTCGCCTGCCCGTCAATGCCGATCAGGGAGGGAACATCACCAATCAACACGTCTGGAATCGGGAACACGTCGCCGTAGAGATAGTTAAAGCGGCGCGCAATTTCCCGCGTGACTTCGATATGGCTTTCGTTGTCTTTGCCAACGGGTACCAGATTGGCACGCGGCAGCAGAATATCGGCGGCTTGCAATACGGGGTATCCAAGTAGGCCAAAGGGCATGGATTCTTCAAGATTGGCGGCGCGTGCCATATCTTTCAAGCTGGGGATGCGCTCAAGGCGGGCAACCGAGATCAGCATCTCAAATAGTAGATTGAGTTCGTAAGTTTCGATTACGCCGCTTTGTAGGAAAATGGCGCTCTTTTGCGGATCAATACCTGCCGAAAGGTAATCAAGCACCATTTCACGGATATTGCCGGTCAGCGCGGCAATATGCTCTTTTTCGGGCTTGGTGGTCAGGGTATGCAGATCGGCAATGATGAAAAAACACTCATATTCATCTTGCAAGCGCAGTCGGTTTTCTATCGAGCCGACGTAATGGCCGAGATGGAGTTTCCCGGTTGGCCTATCGCCGGTTAAGATGCGTTTCTTTTCGCCGGTGAGTTGAGAAGGTGCAGCATTTTCTGCCATGATGATTCCGTATCCTTACAATACAAAAAGCCTCTCCCGTAACAAGGACGAGAAGAGGCTTTCCCGTGGTGCCACCTTGATGATCATCTGAGATGACCGCTCATTCAAGGGTACAGTTGATGACAGCCATACCCTTCGCCTTGATAACGGGCGCGTTTTCCCGGCACTGGCTACTGCTTGCGGTTCACCAGTACAATTCCCTGATCCATTCAATGACGGTTAGTGTGCCGCCTTCACAGCTTCCGGCGGCTCTCTGAACACGGCGCGCATCATCTACTTGTTCAGATCAACATTTTTATGTATTAGATTTGAATGCCAGCGTAACCAGAATTGAACGGCCTGTCAAGCCCTGCGCAGCCGGGGGGGCATAAGCAAACCACACCCTCAATTCTCCCTCGGTGGGAAGTGAAACGCAGTACAGTGGAGCGAAATAAGCATGCTTCCCCGCCTTTCTCTACTTCCGCAACTGTATTTTGGGTATGAGAGATCGTTTAGTATTTACCGACAGCAGCGCATGGCTGTGATAGGATCAGCAGCAGTAGCAAGATGCAGTCTATCATCGCATCTGGAATTAGCCGGGCAATATATTATGACCTTTAGATTGCGGCTCGCAGTCATTTGTTTCGCGCTGATCGCAGTGCCTTCTGCGTGCCAGCCACCCAACAATATAACAACCTTACCAACCGAGATTACTCCTGAACTGACCGCCGAGATGACAGAAGCAGCAGCGGACTTTCCAGAGTGGATTGAGGAATACGCTGGAGGGATTGAGATCGGCATGTGGAAGCCTATGGGCTGGTCTGTGGAGTCAGGTTCCGGCGCGACTGTAACCTTGCTTCAGCATGATCCGATCATTGCCGGGGGGCAAATTTCCCCTGAAAGCGGCATTATCGTCAATCTTTTCTCGCCAAATCTGGCGCGGATGAATATGCCTGAAACGCCTGAAGGGGCCAATCAATCGCTGTGGCTGCTGGATTATGTGGTTTCGACACCGGGGATAATCAGTGGTTTATCAACGGCCAGTGACCCGCAGGAATTTTTATGGAACGGCCATGATGCGGCGTATTATTTACTTTCGGGGCCGCATTATAAGCGGGGCATTGTGATCTGCGTGACGATTGCCTTAAACCAGATCGTGGGGATCAATATTGCTATGCCGCATGATATGGCCGATGATGTGCGCCAGTTTATTCCACAGCTTTTTGACGATTTCACAGTCGCTAGTATCCGGCTGGACTCTGACGATCTATCGTCGCTGCCCGATCCGCTGGTATTCCCTGAAAGGAACGCTGAACATACGGCTGAACCATACGGCGGCTAATCAGCGGCAAGGGGTGATTGTGCCTGTGGTACACTTTGAAAACTTGCTCACTAATGAACATCACCGTATAAATAGCCCGTTCTAGCTGAATTATGTCTATCTACGCTCAACCCCCATCTTCAACTCACCCGCCTGAACAGCCCCATCGAGGCATCAATCCGTGGCTGGTTCGCCTGCCGATTCTGATGATAACCGGCGGCATTATGCTGGGACTGCTGCTCGTGATGGCAGTTGGCGCGGTTCAATTGTTGTACTCCAACCGCATCATCCCGAATGTGTGGGCAAACGGGGTGAATCTTGGCGGGATGACGCCGGAGCGCGCAGTTGCCGCCTTAGAAGAAACCTTCAATTACGATGATGACACCATTTTTACGTTTCGGGCTGGAGATCGTTTCTGGCAGGCGGCGGCTGGTGAACTGGGCGTACAGTTTGATGCTGCCTCAACAGTCGCGCAGGCTTTCAGTGTCGGGCATGGGCGCGGATTCGTGGATAATGTGATCGATCAGGCGCTCACGTGGCTTAATGGCGAGAATATTTCACCTGAGGTGCGTTATGATCAGGGCGCTGCGGTTGCATTTTTGAGCAACCTTGCTGGCGACATTGATCATGCGCCCTCAGAAGCCCGCCTGGTGATTAACGGCGCGGATATTCAGGCTGCCCCTGGCGCACCCGGTGAGTCGCTGGATGTGACTGCGACATTGGCGGCGCTCGATTCTGCGGTCACTTCGCTGCAACCGGGTGGAGAAATTCAGCTGGTGGTTCACCAGTCGGTACCACTCACGCTCGATTCTACTGTTGCGGCGGATAGGGCGCGGATTGCACTTTCCGGCCCGGTGACACTGGCTGCTGACGACGGGCGCGGCGGATCGTTGGGGCCGTGGGTGCTGCCGGTAGAGCAGATTGAGGCGCTGTTGAGTGTGGAGACGCTGACCGCGCCGGATGGCAGCCAGAGCTATGATGTGACGGTGGATACCAGCGTCTATCGCCCGTATCTTGAATCGCTGGCACAAGGGCTTATTGT
>DAOTUZ010000004.1:0-3520 GCA_034437295.1 Anaerolineae bacterium
ATCTTCCCGTATTTCCCCGCGTTTCCGTTTCATCGTTGTTTAGAGCGTTTTCGGCAGCGCCTTGATCGCTTCAGCGATCACCGCGTCGGGGCTGATGCCTTCAGCGATCCCCTCAAAATTCAGCAGCAGGCGGTGGCGCAGGGCGTTGGGCGCAACCGCCGCCACATCCTCAAACGAGACGTTGAAGCGGCCTTCCAGCAGCGCGTTGATCTTCGCGCCTAAAATCAGCGCCTGCGCCCCACGCGGGCTAGCGCCATAGCGCACGTAGCGCTTGACCGATTCGGCGGCGGTGGGGGTTTCTGGGTGCGTGGCTACGATCAGCCGCGCCACGTAGTCGGTGACGTGACTGGGAATCGGGGTGTTCAGGGCAAGCTGCCCCATGCTGACCACCTGCGCGCCATCGGCCACTTTTTGAGCAGAAGGGGTTTCAGCGCCGGTGGTGCGATCCAGAATGCCCACCAGTTCAGATACCGATGGAAAGGTGACATTCACTTTGAACATGAAGCGGTCAAGCTGGGCTTCAGGCAGGGGGTAAGTGCCTTCCATCTCCAGCGGGTTTTGCGTCGCCAGAACGAAAAAGGGCGACTCTAGCTGATAGGTGCGGTTGGACACGGTGACCGTCTTTTCGGCCATCGCTTCCAGCAGCGCGGATTGAGTTTTGGGGGTGGCGCGGTTGATCTCATCAGCCAGCAGCAGATTGGCGAACACCGGGCCGGGCTGAAAGCGGCGAACTTTGGTGCGGCCATCTTCGGAGTCTTCGAGAATATCGGTGCCGGTGATGTCGGCGGGCTGCATGTCTGGCGTGAACTGGATGCGCGCAAATTTCAGATCGAGGGCGTCGGCCAGCGTGCGGATGAGCATGGTTTTACCAAGGCCGGGTACACCTTCAAGAAGCGCATGGCGGCCAGAGAGGATGCAGATCAGCACGCCGCGCACGACGGGTTCTTGCCCGACGATCACGCGCTTAATTTCAGCTTCGATAGCGCGCGCGAGGCGGCTAAACTGCTCGATGGAAAGTTGTTCGGCAACGGCCATACTCTCGCCTTATCCTTGCCCGATTAGGGGGTGCTTATAGGTTCAAATGCGGCTCACCCGCCGCTGGCGCTGGAGGGTTCCAGCGACGAGAAATAACTGCGGATTAAATCGCGCAGGCCAAGCGGCACATAGCCATTTTCTAATGCCTGACTGGCGGCATTGGCATAATTGCCGAATACGCTGCTGTAGGGGACGCTGGCGCTGCCGATCGGGTTTTGCGCAAACTCGCCCTGAATGATGGGCGCGTTGGGATCATCCGATTGCAGGAAAGACTCTTCGCCGCTGAGCGGGCCACCCAACCGTCGTGGCGCATAGATCAGCTCGTCTCTGCCGCGCTCTCCCTGCCCATCGGCGTTATTCGATTGATCATCGCTCATATTCTGGCTTCCAGAGCTGGAAGTTTGCCCAGTTGACTGCTCATCGCCTGCCCCTGCGCCGCTCTGGCTGATGGCCGCCCCTGAAAGCTGATTGTTACTTTGCCCCTGCGCCGCAGTATCCGCCGCGCTTTGGCCGCCGCTTTGCGGGCTGTCGCCTAATTGACCAGATTCCGCGCCCTGCTCACTGCCCATTTGCCCTTGTTCGCCGCTGCCGCTGCCGCTCTGATCGCTCTGTTCGCCGCTTTGCTGGCCGCCCTGGCTGGACTGCTGCGGATCAGCTTCACCGCTGCCAGAAATTTCTTGCGCTTGCGAATCTTCCTGTCCCCCACCCTGTTGACTGCTTTCGGAAGTGTTGGGGTTGGCGGACTGCGCCTGCTGCGACTGCGCGATATTTTCAGCGGCATTTGAGGCATTTTGCGCCTGCTGGCCGGCTTGCCCCGCGGATTGCTGCATTTGCGCCGACTGCTGGCCGCCCTGCTGTGCCGACTGTGCCGCCTGCTGCATCGCGTTTGAGGCGGCGGCAGGATCTCCGGCCTGCATCTGTTCCGCGGCCTGCTGCATTTGCTGGCCGGCCTGCTGAAGCCCCTGATTGCCACTGATCGCCAGATGTTCCGCGGCTTCCTCAAGCCGTTCCGCCAATGCCTGCTGCTGTTCACTGCTCATGGTGTTTGAGGCGGCGGCCATTTGCTGCAACGATTCTGCCAACTGCTGATAGGCATCGCTGCCGTTATTCTGCGGGGTTTCGCCCGGTGATTGCAGCGCGGCATTGGCGGCGGTGGCGGCAGCGTTTGAGGCGTTCAACTGCTGGTCAAACATTTCCGCCAGCGACTCCAGCGAACCACTGGCGGCGGTGGCCGCGGCGAAGGCTTCTTCAGGGGAAACATCCTGCTGCGAAAGCGTATTTGATGAAGCCTCTAAAACGTTCAGCAGATCGCGGCGCTGCGATTCGCTCAGCGTCGAATCAGCCGCTACCTGTTCGGTGATCTGCTGTAGGGTTTCGCCTGCTTCTTCAATTGCGGCGGCGGCGGCGGCGTTATTGTGGGTGATGGTATCTTGCGGGTTCGGCAGCAGCAGCAGCGCCGCTACTGCAATCGCCAGCAGCGCCAGCCCTAGCCATTCCCGACCGCGTATTTGCAGCGGCAGATACTTGCTCGGATGGGCGGCATGCGCCTGTTGGCTGGCATCCTGCAATTGAAGCTGCGCTAGTTCGCTCGTGGTCACAATGCGCCCGTCAAGCAGTTCGATGGCTGTCGAAATACGCTCGTTTAAGCCTAGCAGCAGGTCAAAACGCCGCGCGGCGTGGATGATTGAGCGATCTTTCAGCCAGATTGAGGCGGCCATCACCAGCGCGCCAGCGATCATGCCTATGAAGATGATCAGCGCGATTTGATCCGGCAGCAAAAACGGGCGGATACGCGAGCTGATCGCCAGCACCAGCCCGACGATCAGCGCCGGAGCCAGCACGCGCGGCAGCCAGATCAGCGTTTGCCCTATTCGCCAGCGGCGATCCCAACGCTGCACCAGTGAGGTGAGGGTTTGGGAAGATTCAATCGAGGTGATGGCAGCCATACAAGCGCCCGCTAAACATTCCTGTGATCAGTTTATACATTGTATCACGATAGGGTTCAGATCAATTTGCGGCGGGCGCGGGGGCGATATATCAAGTCGCCCCCGCCAACGTATTTAGAGGGAGAAGGTTGATCGTTATCGCCGCGGCTGCCCCGGCGGGGGTGGCTGCGGCGGGGGCGACTGCCCGTAAGGATTGTTGGGATTGTACGGCTGCTGCGGCGGGTATTGCCCCGGCGGATACTGCTGCGGTGGGTACTGCTGCGGCGGGTATTGCCCCGGCGGATACTGCTGCGGTGGGTACTGCGGTGGGGGCGCGCCCTGCTGGCTGCGCACGAACGCATCAAACTCGCGGTCATAATCGGCGCGCTGCTGAATGAAGGTTTGCTGCACAATAATTTTCGGCTGGCGGCGAAGGCTGCGGGTACCGTCTTTATCCAGCACCCAACTGAGGAATACGCCGAGTACGCTTAGGATGATCGCGCCGAGCGCCGCCCACCAGAAATTTTCGATGAACAGGTAGCCGGGAATCGCGCTGAATG
>DAOTUZ010000005.1:0-2575 GCA_034437295.1 Anaerolineae bacterium
AGTCTGCGCCGCATCCAGCGGTATCGTCTCGCCATGCAACCGCCGCGCCTCATCAGCCGCAAAGCGAAAGGTTTCAACTGCGCGATTAACTTCTCCCCGCGCATAGCGTATTGGCTTGCCGCACTCTTGCGTCATCAACTTCGCCAGCGGCTCAATCTGTGCAGCGATCAATTCACTGGCCTTATCCAGAATTACCCCGCGTTGATACGCCGTGAGATCAGCCATTATTTCGCGTACAGCAGCGGCATGGGCAATAGCATCTTCAACATTTTCCCGCGAAGATTCGGCAACTTCGCCAACCACGCTGTCATCATACGGGTTCAGCACACGATAAATATTCGGCTCAGACATAAGATTGACCTTCTGGAGGCTTTATCAACGGGGATAGCGTAGTAATACACAATTTACAGGGCAATTGCAAAATGAACCCCTCCCCGCAGCGAAGGGGTTAAGACCACAGTTTAACCAAATTTGATGACGCCGGTCAGAATCAATGCGCCAACCACCAGCGCCGCAATAACGAGTATGACTACTAGCAAAATGAGGATTCGATTGATGCCGGAAGATTGTTTACGCTCTTGCCGGTACTGTGCCTGCTGCGACTGATTCACCTGCGCGCTGTTAAATTCCAGCATCGTAAAATTACCCGCGCCCTGCCCTTGAGCACCTTGCTGCGGCGACTGCATCTCCAGCATTGTGAAGCTGTCAGCCTGCCTTCCAACGGGTGACTGTGATGGAGATTGCATTTCCATCATCGTAAAATCAGCTCCGCTTGACGGCGCAGGCGGCGGTTGTGCCGGACGGCCCTGCTGCTGCGGCGCGACGCTGTTGAATTCCATCAAGGTATAGTTCGGGTCGGGGGTTGGCGCTTGCGCAGGCTGTGATGGCCGTGGTGCAGGTGGTTGGGATTGCTGCGGTGGCGTAGATGGAAATGCAAAATCCAATTGTGTTTTGTCGCCAACCGAGGGTGCTGAGGCCGGGCTTACTGGCGAACCGGGCGTTTCATCGAAGTTGAAATCAAGTTCTGTTTTATTCGCCGCTGGCGGATTCGGATGTTGGCCGCGGTTGCCTACTGAGTCATATGGCACCGTTTTGACATCAAATTCCAGTTCGGTATGCTGACCGGCTGTAGGCGGTTGTGGTGATGCTGGCGGCGGTGTGAATGTCGGTTGCTGCGGCATCGGCGGTTGTGGGGCTGCCACAGCAGGTGGAACCACAGTCGGCATTGCATCCGCTGCTGGCGGCGTAGAAATCGGCGGCGTAGATTTAATGCGCTCTTGAAAATCCGCCACCGAAAGCATCATTGTGGGCATATAGTCATCATCGGCGGCAGCGGTAGCAGTAGTTGTCGGGAAAATGGCAGCGCGTACATCACGCACAAAATCCCGCAGGTCGCCATACCGCGTTTCACGCTCACCAAGCGCCTTTGCAAAAATACGATCCATTTCCTGCAAATTTGAAGATCGCAAATCTGCAGGCAGCTCATTCTGCGGAATTTTTGACGGCCAATGCCATTTGCCAGTGACGATACGCTCATAGGCAATATACTGGTTATAAATCTGGTCTGTAGGATTCCAGAGCGCGTGTTTGCCAAAAATAATTTCATAGGCAACTAGCGCAAAGCCAAAATTATCTGCCAGCAAGTCCGCCTGACCATCTGGAGACATATACAGCGTCGTGCCAATGAATCGTTGGGTTGATTCCGCTTCGCGCTGATCCAGTGAAATGCTGAAGTCCAGTAGATACGGGTTTTCGATCCCCGTGATATTCGATGGCTTTAGATCGCGGTGAATTACCCCCGCTTCATGCGCGGCCTGAAGCGCGGAAGCAAGCTCCCGCACCAGATCCATGCGTCGCTCCAGCGGAATCCGCAGCATTTCCCCGTTGGCGATCAGCTTATCGTAAGTATCGCCGCCAACATAGCGCATCACAATATATGGGCGTGAAAAATCGAGATCATAATCGTACAGTGCCGGGATATTCGGATGCTGCAATTTCTGCATCGCTTCAACTTCGCGCAGCATACGTTCGCGGTGCTTGGCAACATTCGCGCTTGCCATTAGCGTTTCGTTCATGAATTTCATGGCAACTGTCTTGAAAGGATCGTAAGCCTTCCAAACTTCACCAGATGCGCCACGCCCAAGTTGTCTTTCCAGCGTATAGTTCTTAATCTTTACGCCGGGCTGCAGGTCAACCATCCTTTTTCCTTCATGATTCTCTAAACATTAAAGCTAAGGTAAATGACAAGTTCCATTTCCTACCCCTCGCTTGCACAGGGGCGGGAATGATGAGTACAACTACTCATCGTGATATTTAAAGCTGAGTGACAGATGAGCGTGCTTCACACGGCAAAATGAAGCGCGCACGCACTCCATTACCAAATTGAACAATATCGCCGTTGTACAACCGTTCCTCACGATTCGGTTGTAAACGAGTCACCATACCATCTGGCATCACCAGAGAGGTGCCAAACGAACTGCCCAAATCGGAGATATAAAACTCGCGTGCGGCAGGGTTAGCGCGAAATTGCGCGTGTCGCCGGGATACGCTCTTCTCATCCATACCGATCTGAATG
>DAOTUZ010000006.1:0-15446 GCA_034437295.1 Anaerolineae bacterium
GTGGAACTAGCGCCACATCTTATTCAGCCAGTCTAGCAGTTTGCCGGTAATTTCAGCGGTGACGCGGGCGGCGGCCTCATTGCCCCGATTTGAGAAGGCATAAAAACTGTAGAAATGGCGGCCGGGCGTGACGATCAGATAGTCCTGTTCCCAGCGCGCCTGCCCCCATAAAAACGAGATTTCTTCCTGCGCGCGCATGGCGTCTAGCCATTGTCCGCGATCCAGTTCACTCAATCGCAGCGGCGAAAAGCCTACGCCAAGCATAGAGCTGATGGCAAAGACGATTGAGATTGCGCGAGTTTCGCCATTCACTTCAACCCGCAGCGAGGCCGCGCCATCCTGCGTGGAAAGCAGCGCTACACCCCGCCGCGGCTTCATGCCGGTGGTACGGAAATTCGAGAGCGACATCAGCGGCATGGAGGGGTAGCGGGTGGCAAGCTCGCGCTCCAAATTGATTTCGCCGTTGAAATACTGTTGTAAAATAAGTGGCGGCGCTTTTTGCAGTAAGTCGCGGGGGGCATTTTGCCCTTCGCTACCTCGCCCCACCCCGCGTCGTGACGGAATGGTTGGATTGTCTAATGCTGTGTCGTCGGCCATAGTGGCTACAATTTCCTATTCAGTACCCTGATTATATCCTCTCCGTTACAATTGAAGCGTTATTCTTTGGTAAGAGGAATAAAACAACCCCCCATGGCTTATCTACTCGGTTTGGATCTTAGTACAACAGGCGCAAAGGCGCTGATTGTTGAAGAAACAGGCCGCGTAATTGCCTCACACACCAGCCCACAGCCGATTAGCACACCAAAGCCGCTGTGGAGCGAGCAGAATCCATCGGATTGGTGGAACGGCATTGCGGCTTCGATACGCGCAGCGTTAACCGAAGGCGGATTATCAGGCGGTGACATCGCGGCTGTTGGTTTAACCGGGCAGATGCATGGGCTGGTGCTGCAAGACAAAGACGGTAAAGTGCTGCGGCCAGCCATCCTGTGGAATGATCAGCGCACCGCCGCACAATGCGAGCAGATCACCAACATTGTTGGCTTTCAGCGACTGCTTGAACTAACTGGCAACCGCGCTTTAACTGGCTTCACCGCGCCGAAAATTCTGTGGGTACGGCAGCATGAGCCGGAGATCTACGCCGAAACGGCACACTTTCTACTGCCAAAAGATTATTTGCGCTTCAAGCTGACTGGCGATTATGCGCTTGATCTTTCAGATGCGTCTGGAACCCTGCTGCTGGATGTAGCTAACCGCCACTGGTCTAGCGAAGTAATAGACGCGCTGGCTATCCCGCAGTCGTGGCTGCCGGCGCTTTATGAAGGCACGGCGATTACCGGAACGGTCACGGCAGAGGCGGCGGCAGAAACCGGGCTGCGAGCAGGGACGCCAGTCGTTGGCGGGGGCGGCGATCAGGCAGCGGGGGCGGTGGGCGTGGGGGCGGTGCGCGAAGGCATTATCGGCTTGGCGATTGGCACCTCTGGCGTGGTGTTTGCGCCGCTGGATCACTATGCTTATGAGCCTAACGGATTACTACATGCCTTCTGCCATGCCGCGCCCGGCCTGTGGCACTTCATGGGCGTGATGTTAAGCGCAGCGGGCAGCTTGCAATGGTGGCGCGATGCGGTTTCACCCGGCGCCCAGTTTGATGAACTGATCAGCGAGACGGCCAATATTCCGATTGGCAGCGAAGGATTGTTGTTTCTGCCTTATTTGACCGGCGAACGCACGCCCTACCCTGACCCGCTGGCTCGCGGCGCATTCGTTGGGCTGACGACCCGCCATACCAAAGCGCATATGACCCGCGCTATTCTGGAAGGTGTTAGCTTTGGGCTAAAAGACAGCTTTGAATTGATGCGCGCAGTTGGAATGCCGGTCACACAAGTGCGCGTGCAGGGCGGCGGCGCAAAAAGCGTGATCTGGCGGCAGATTTTAGCCGACGTGCTAGACGCGCCGCTGGTACGCACCAGCACGACTGAAGGCGCGGCCTTTGGCGCGGCGGTGCTGGCAGCAGTTGGCGCAAATATTTACGCAGATGTAAGTACAGCCTGCGAAGCGATGGTCGAAATCACGGATGAAACACTGCCTACAGGGAATGCAGCAGATTATGAGAATCCCTATAGTCTTTACCGTAGACTTTATCCTGCTCTAAAGGAAACGTTTACGCGAATCTAATGCGCTTCGACTAGAATTGGCAAGTATTTCAAATTCAAGTGAAGGGAAATAAATGTTCCCACCGAACAATTCAACCCCGCCGCAACCATCAGGCGACCAGAATAACAAACAGCCCAACGGGAATGGCGGGGGTATGCCACCAAAATCACCCTTCAGCGGCGTTCCACGCTGGAGTTGGCTGATCCTGCTTGGCGTTTTGCTGTTGTGGAGCATCTTTCGCGTTCCCGATATGGTCAATTCGTTCTCGCAGGATGCGCCGATAGACGTCCCCTATTCCTTTTTCTATAGTCAAGTTGCAACCGGCAATGTAGGCGAAGTAGTGTTGCAAGAGCAAAGCGCAACCGGATCCTTCCGATCTGCAACAACCTTCCCTCCGGACGGTTCCGAGCTGCTTCAACAAGGCATGCAGCAGCAAACATCAACCATGTTCACCACGACGCTACTGCCTGTAGATGATCCGGCGCTGACCACCGCTTTGCGCGAAAATAACGTCACTGTCACCGCACAGACGATAGAACCAAACCAACTGCTGCTATTCCTCTTGAATTGGGGGCCGCTACTGTTGATTTTTGGCCTGATCATCTGGCAAACGCGCCGCGCACAGCGGCAGATGGGCGGCGTATTCGGATTCGGGCGCACACAGGCGCGGGAATACAACACCGAACGCCCACAGATTAAATTTGCCGATGTCGCCGGCCAGCAAACTGCCAAGGGCGAATTGGCGGAAATTGTGGATTTCCTCAAAGAGCCTGAAAAGTATATCGCTCTCGGCGCGCGGATTCCGCGCGGCGTGCTGCTGATCGGCCCACCCGGCACCGGCAAGACGCTGCTGGCGCGGGCGGTTGCGGGGGAAGCCAACGTCGCTTTCTTCAGCATTTCGGCCTCCGAATTTGTCGAGATGTTCGTGGGCGTGGGCGCCAGCCGCGTGCGCGATCTGTTCGCCAAAGCCAAAGCCGCAGCGCCGAGCATCGTGTTCATAGATGAAATTGACGCAGTAGGCCGCCAGCGCGGCGCAGGCTTAGGCGGCGGCAACGATGAACGCGAGCAAACGCTAAACCAGATGCTTTCAGAGATGGACGGCTTCGATCAGAATGAAAGCGTGATCGTGATGGCGGCAACTAACCGCCCCGATGTACTAGATCCGGCGCTGCTGCGCCCCGGCCGTTTTGACCGGCAGGTGACGGTTGCGCTGCCAGATCGCGCAGGGCGCGAAGATACGCTGAAGGTACATACACGCGGGAAACCATTGGGAGACGATGTAAGCCTGGTTGAGCTTTCTAAAGCCACGATAGGCTTCAGCGGGGCAGATTTGGCGAACCTTGCCAACGAAGCCGCGCTTACGGCTGCGCGCCACAACCGCAAGCGCATCGTCATGAACGACTTTCTGGATGCATTTGATCGGATCGTGTTGGGCAATCAAAGCCCGCCGCTTTCTAACCTACAAGAGCGCCGTGTGGTCGCTTATCACGAAGCTGGACACGCCATGGTTGCGGCATTGACACCTCATGCTGATCCGGTGTTAAAGGTGACGATTGTGCCGCGTGGTCAAGCATTGGGCGTAACAGCGATGCTGCCAGACGATGATCGCCGCAACTACCCGCGAAATTATCTGCTGGCGCAAATGATGGTGATGCTTGGCGGGCGGGCATCTGAAGAAGTGATGCTGGACGATATTACGACGGGCGCATCAGATGATCTGCGGCGGGTGACGGGCATGGCGCGGCGCATGGTGTCACAATTCGGCATGAGCGATGCTATTGGCCCGCTGAATTTTGGCGAAGACGAACGCCAGCCCTTCCTTGGCTACTCACTTTCGCAGAGTCGCAGTTACAGCGAAGAGACGGCAGCGCAGATTGACAATGAGGTACGCCGCATTGTTGATGATCTGTACGAACGCACCAAGACGCTGTTGAGCCAGAACCGCGAAAAGCTGGAGGCGCTGACGCAAGAACTGCTGAATAATGAGGTGGTTACGCGGTCACAGGTGATGGCGATTGCCGGTGAAGCGGCGAATCAATCCCAACTACCAACCGACATCTTTGAAAACGCCGGAGCTTAGAAGCGCCAATACCCGTTACAATAACAGGCATACAGATGAGTATGCCTGTTTTTTGTCATTTACCGGCAGTTTAGTTAAGGTTTCATCGGTATAAAGGCTCGTTCCCCCGCGCCATTTCACATGTGTTCTGGAGAATGTGTTTTAAAAATCTCACTGCGGAGAGGTTTCTCAGGAGTCTCCATCCCTCCCTACCCGCTGCAAGTGGAGGGGATCAAAAACGGAACATTTAGCAAACCCTCTCTGACGAGATACCTCACTCGCGAGCGCGCATTTACACCACTCCATGAAATGGGAGGGGTTGCTAAGCACAATATTCGCTATCACTGGAGGCCAATTTTATGCACCATGACCTCATCTTATTTGCAACCATTACGATGGCGATCCTTACCGCCTTTGTGGGCGGGTTCATCGCTCGAAAACTTGGGTTGCCCACGCTGGTTGGCTATCTGGTCGCGGGGGTAGTGATCGGCCCGTTCACACCGGGGTTCGTTGGTGATACGGATTCTATTAGTCAACTTGCCGAAATCGGCGTGATCTTCATGATGTTTGGCGTCGGCCTGCATTTTTCGCTTAAAGACTTATGGAGTGTGCGAAAAATCGCATTACCCGGCGCGACCATGCAAACGATTGGCGCAACCTTGCTTGGATTTGGACTAGCACAGATCTGGGGTTGGTCGGTCAGCGCCGGTTTGGTGCTTGGCCTAGCACTCTCTATCGCCAGCACCATCGTTTTACTGCGCGGCCTCACTGATAATGGCCTGTTAAATACATCCCATGGCCGGGTGGCTATTGGCTGGCTGGTGCTGGAAGATATTGCCACGGTCATCATCCTCGTGATGATGCCTGCGCTCGTAGGCCACAGCGGCAATCTGTTGGAGGGGCTGGCGCTGGCGCTGCTGAAAACCGGCGTTTTCATCGCCATTATGCTGTTTATCGGCGTGCGTTTCATGCCGTGGTTGATCACAAAAATTGCGCGCACACGCTCGCGGGAGCTTTTCCTGCTGGTGATCATCACGATGGCGCTGGGGACATCATTTATCGCCGCTGAATTATTTGGCGTTTCGCTGGCGCTGGCAGCATTTCTCGCGGGTGTAGTCCTTGGTGAATCCAAAATCCATCATCAGGTCGCCGCTGAGATAGGCCCTTTCCGCGATGTATTTGCAGTACTGTTCTTTGTGTCTGTTGGGATGCTGGTCAACCCGGTTGATGTTCTTAATAACTTCGGGCAAGTACTGGTCATCACGCTGCTGATCGTTGTGGGTAAAAGCATCTTCACATTATTACTTGGCATTGTTCTACCGGGATCGGGAATGACCATGCTCGTGGTTGCTGCCGGCCTTAGCCAGATCGGTGAATTTTCGTTCATCGTCGGGCAAACAGGTGTAGGGCTAGGCATCATTGCTATGGATCAATATGGCCTGATTCTCGCGGCTTCGGTGATTTCGATCATCCTAAACCCGCTGATGTTCAAGACGATTGATCCTGCCGCAACGTTCATCAAAAAGTATATGCCGTGGCTGTGGGGAAAACTTGAACACGGCAAGCCGCTGCCTGAACCTATGCATGAGAATATGAAGGATCACGTGGTCATTGTTGGCTACGGGCGCGTGGGAAGGCACGTTGGCAGAGTTCTAGATGAACTAAAACTGCCCTATCTGGTCGTTGAAAATGACTCAGAAAGCGCTTTCGCCCTTCAGCAAGCCGGAACCAACATTTTACTAGGGGATGCCGCAAACTCGGAAATTCTGACACACGCCGGGCTAAAAGACGCGCGCGCGCTGGTGATCACCCTGCCAGATGAGACAACCGCGGAACTGACAACGGCGGCGGCTCATGATATTGCCCCTGATCTGCCGATTATTGCCCGCGCAATTACCGAAGATGGCGTGCAGATGCTGGCTGAATACGGCGCGCTGCACATTATCCATCCAGAGCTAGAAGGCGGGTTAGAAATTGTACGGCATACACTTCTGACGCTGGGCTACCCGATGGGTCAAATTCAAAACTATGTGGATGCTATGCGTACAGACGCCTACCGCGCCACCTATCCTGACTACAAAGATCATCGCGTTTTTGATCAATTGGTATCCGCAGTTCGCGGCCTAGAAATCGGCTGGTATCCGGTGTCTGAAAACAGCGGCGTGATCGGGAAAACGCTGGCGGAAGTAAATTTACGGGCGAGGATCGGCGCTTCGATCATCGCTACCGTTCGTGATCATGCAGTGCTGCCCAATCCAAAATCAGACACCCGTTTTCTGGCGGGCGATATGGTTGGCCTTATTGGCAGTATCTCTGAACTGGCGGAAGCGGAAGAAATTCTCAATCCAACCAATCCGCACGACCAGAACCCCACCCCACAAACCTAGCGATTTGTGGGGTGGGGTTCGTAAACTACGGCTCACTAAAATAAACAGCTTATTCGCTGTTGTGCGGCTTATAAGAGTCGATCAACGGTTTAGCGATGTGCGACGGCACGTTATCGTAATGGCTGAACTTCATGGTATAGAAGCCACGGCCACCGGTTATCGAGCGGAGATCGTTCCCATAGCGCATGATCTCCGACAGCGGCACCTGCGCCGAAACGATGCTGCGCGGGCCTTCGGTATCCATGCCCTGCACCTTAGCGCGGCGGGTGTTCAAATCGCCAAGAATATCGCCCATCATCGCCTCTGGCACCGTCACCTGAACATCCATGATCGGTTCGCGCAGCACCGGGCCTGCAGCTAGAAAAGCCTCTTTGAAGGCTTCGCGTCCAGCAATCTGGAAGGCGATATCTTTAGAGTCTACGGGGTGTTCCTTGCCATCATAGACTGTGGCTTTCACATTGACCACCGGATAGCCAGCAATGACGCCAGCGCCTAACACAGATTGAATACCTTTATCAATTGAAGGCTCATATGATTTAGAAACCGCGCCACCAAATACATCCCATTCAAAAGCATAGTCTGCGTCAGCGTTTGGCTCAACGTGCATTGACACTTCACCGAACTGGCCGGCGCCGCCCGTCTGCTTCTTGTGGCGATAGGTGGCCGATGCTTTCTTCGACACAGTTTCACGATAAGGTACTTTGGGCATACCAGTCACTAACCCGACGCCCAACTTCCCCGCGCGGCTGATCGCTACCGCGACGTGGGTTTCCCCCATACCTTCCAAAATCGTCTGCTTAATATCGCCATCTTGCCGCCAACGCAGCGTAGGATCGGCTTCTGCCAAACTGGTCAGGACAGCGCCCATCTTGGCGCTATCCTGCTGCGTTTTAGGCTCTACTGAAACCATATACAGCGGGTCAGGGTACATGGGGCGGGTAATTTGCAGCGGATTATCTTTGGCGCTGAATGTATCGCCGGTCTTGGTGTGGTTGAGCTTAGCGACTACACCAATATCACCCGCATGCAGCGTTTGTAAGGCGATCTGATCTTTACCACGCAGAGTCATCAAACTGGTGAACCGTTCCTCAGCCTGACGCACCGAATTGTAATAGGTGCCGTTGGCGGCCACTGAACCGCTAAAGATGCGGAAATAGTTCAGCGTCCCCACAAACCTATCATTGCTGGTCTTAAAAACGTAGGCTGCGAGCGGGCCGCTGTCGCTTTGCGGCGCATAAAGGAAGGTCGTTTCACCGTCGGGGTTAATCACCTGAACGCGGCGTTCACTGGGCGGGCCAACGTAGACATTCAAGGCCTCAAGCAGCGGGAAGGTGCCGATATTCTTCGCGCCGGAAGTGACGAAGATAGGCACCGTTTTCAGATAGGCGTCGCGGGCGGCCTTACGCATTCCGTCACGAATTTCGCTGTTGGTCAATTCGCCTTCAGCGAAGTACTTCTCAATCAGTTGATCATCAGCTTCGGCGGCGGCTTCGACAAGCACGGTGCGCGCAGCTTTCGCCACTTCTTCCAACTCGGAAGGCAGATCGCTGCGATCTTTACCGGCGCCATAATAGGCTTTCATCGTCAAGAGATTGATCACGCCGCTGAAATTTTGTTCCTGCCCTATCGGCAGCATCACCGGAATGAATTTGTATTCGGGGAAATGCGATTTCAGGCTTTCAACCGTCTTTTCAAAATTCGCGTTTTCACGATCCAGTTTATTGATGGTAACGATGATCGGCTGCTGGTAAGCTTCGGCGTATTCCCACGCCACTTCAGTACCAACTTCTACACCGGAAACGGCGTCCACCACCACAATCACGGAATCAGCGACGCGGATAGCATTTTTCACTTCGCCAAGGAAGTCAGTATAGCCGGGGGTGTCCAGAATGTTGATTTTGGTGTCTTCAAATTCAACCGGCACCAGCGAAGTGGACAGGGATAAGCCGCGATCCTTTTCCTCATCATCCCAATCTGATACCGTGTTCTTATCTTCAATGCGCCCCTGCCGGGTGATTGCGCCAGTATTCAATAAGAGCGCTTCAACCAGCGTTGTTTTGCCAGAGCTTTGATGGCCGACGAAGGCAACATTGCGTAGGTGCTCGGTCGTATACTCTCTCATCATTAAGAACCCTTTGTATTTTAGATTTGTAATACAAACAAAAAGCGGACGTTAGGCTAGACATAACCCGTTTAGCAGCCTCTTGGAGGCGTTTTCTGGCGCGCGTTTTTGTTGGCAAACCAACGGTTAATAAAGCCAACACCGCTCTACTCTCTCGAAAATTTTAAGACGCGGTTAAATCAATGTCAAAAACGTTCACATCTAGCGCACAAAAGAATGGACAAAGCGTTAAGAAATGAATAATTCATGAATAGTACTTAAGTCTATTGACACCGTAATCAAAGGCATGTTAACCTCCGTGATAAGCATTTATTGAGGAGAAGACATCATGATTTATCAGCCCCGTGAAGAAGGCCAAGGCCTCGTAGAATACGCGCTCATCCTGGTTCTGGTCGCCGTCGTCGTCATTGTCATTCTGGCACTGCTTGGCCCGGCCATCGGCAACATTTTCTCGAACATCGTCAACGCGCTCTAATTTCATTACGTACTTTATAAAACAGGCAGGGCGTCTTGATGACGCTCTGTTTGTTTTTATATATCCATTTCAGAACGCCAATTTCACCCTTTGCAGATATAGATTCCACTTATTTTTACCCAAATTTCTGATAAAAAGTACGATTCATACCAAATGACACTGTTTTTGCGCCATTTGTCACAAGACGGTTGACTTTCCTGAGGCGTCTTATATAATTCGGCGCGATTTTAAGAAAAGGGGGAGCAGCAGGTTTTCTCTCAAAAAAGAGCGCCTGTCTGCAAAATATCGTTGGTGCTTGTTCGATAGCGATAGTCAATAAGAACTCGGCATCCCACGCGCATATTGGCGTAGGGAGCGTCGAGTTTTCGCTATTTGCGCCTATCACCAGAATGCCAACACTATCGGCCATCAGAGTTTTTTAGGGAGTCAGGTATGCAAGGTGTTATTGAGTATGACGGTTTTAATTTTGCCGATCTACTCGAAGCCTCGTTCGCTCAGGCAGAACCAATGGAGCGCGGGGATATTGTCAATGGAAGCGTGGTTGCTGCCGACGAGCAAGGCTTGATCGTTAGTATTGAGGGCATGAAGCGCGACGGCGTGGTTGCGCGTAAAGACCTCGAACGCATGAATATCGAGCCAAGCACCTACACAATGGGCGACATCATTGACGTGATGATCGTGCGTATGGAAGATGAAGACGGTAATCTGGTACTCTCGGTTTCGCAGGCACAGCAAACCGAAGACTGGAAGAAGGCGGAAGAACTATTAGAAGCCGATGGCGTTTGGGAAGGCTTCGTTGCCGATGCCAACCGCGGCGGCGTCATTGTGCCGTTCGGCAACCTGCGTGGCTTCGTTCCTGCCAGCCATGTGCTTGATCTACCGCGTGGCCTGAGCGAAGATGAGCGGAAGATGCGGATGCAACGGATGGTTGGGCAGCCGATTCCGCTGAAGGTGATTGAGGTCAACCGCAAACGCCGCCGTCTGGTGTTCAGCCAGCGCGACGCCAGCAAGGGCAGCCGCGACCAGAACAAGGAACGCCTGCTGGATCAACTGCATGAAGGCGAAGTTCGCCGTGGTGTGGTCAGCGGCCTGCGCGATTTCGGCGCGTTCGTTGATCTGGGCGGCGCTGACGGCCTGATCCATATCAGCGAATTGGCATGGCACCGCGTGAACCATCCCAAGGAAGTTCTAAAGGTGGGCGACGAAATTGATGTCTTTATCCTGCGTTTGGACAGCGAAGGCAAACGTATCGGCCTGAGCTTGAAGCGCATGCAGGATAACCCATGGACATCGGTTGAAGAACACTATCACGTCGGCCAGTTGGTTGAAGGCGTGATCAGCCGCGTCGCACAGTTTGGCGCGTTCGTCAGCCTTGATCCGGGCATCGAAGCCCTGCTGCATACCAGCCAGATTGCCGATCCGCCGCCGGAAGACCCGACACTGGTCGTGCATGAAGGCCAGCGTTTGGTGATGCGCGTGATCAGCATCGAAGCCGAGAAGCAGCGCCTTGGCCTGAGCCTGAAGGATGTGGCGGCAGAAGAGAAGGAACAGTACCGCGCCAATAAGGCTGAAGGCGAAGAGGCCGAAGCGCAAGGCGCCGATGTGGTTGAAGTTGTAGAAGAACTTGAAGTCATCAACGCTGTTGATGTTATTGATGACGAAATCGTTGAAGAAATCGAGGTTGTTGAAGCCGTCGAAGCTGACGCTGACGCCGAAGCCGTCTAGTTCGGCCTGAAATCACACAAAAAACGGGGGCTTTACGCTCCCGTTTTTGATTTCTTAACGTATTCAAGGGCAATAATCGTTTCTAATAAACGTATTGCTGTCTGTTCATGAAAGCAGAATCTCGTTGTTCGGGCCAATTATCTGCGGAATAACTGCCGTTTCTATGGTGATTATCATCATCTGGAAACTGCTAATCGGGGAGGAAATCTTTAACGGATTGTCTGATACCAGCGATGATTTTGACGTTGAAGGCTTCGCCATTTTCGATGATATTACCAGTGACGACTGAAGCAAAAAATCTGTAAATAAAGCACGGGATTTCTCGCTCAAGACTCTTTATCCATCGCTGACGCTCATAAAAACTGCTCGCGATTAGACTGCCCTCATATTCAAGAAGTCACTCCCCTCCCAATCTTGCCTGTAGATTTTTTCATAAGCCTCCTTTACAATGCCAAATGCTGTGTAAACACAGCCAAATTTTTGATTGAAAGGGGGTGAATGCAGAAACATGGCGCATGTATCACTTAAGCCGAACGAATCGCAGGAATCGCTGCTTCGTCGCTTCCGCAAACGTGTGACCAACAGCGGCGTGCTAAGCACAGTCCGTCGTAAACGTTGGTATATTTCGAAGAGCGAACTCCGCCGAATTGAGAAGAAAAAGGCGATCCGCCGTGCCCGCCGCCGTCAACGTAACGCCACAATGCGTTAGTTTGACCCGGTGCTCGAACGATCTCGCATTCGCGCCCATTTGGTTTTTGCTTGCCCATCAACCGCTGTCCTAAATCGGGCAGCGGATGTTTTATTTGGCTGATTTAGTAGGAAGGCTTGCTATGGCAAATAAAGAAGAAAAGTTGGAAGTAGATGGTATCGTCGTAGAGGCGCTGCCAAACACGCAGTTTCTGGTAGAACTAGAAAATGGACATCGCCTGCTAGCGTACCTTTCCGGCAAGATGCGCAAATTCTACATCCGTATTCTCTTGGGGGATCGCGTGCGGGTCGAAATGACGATGTATGACCCAAACCGCGGGCGTATCACCTATCGCTACCGTGACAACCGCCGCGACAGCGACGAAGTTCCTCCGGCATAGTTCACGCGATACCGCCGGAAATAGGGCAGTTCTATCGTCTCCACTTAGGTGGTGGCTGCCCATTGTTTTGATTCTTATCTTTTTCGCCTCAAGAGTTCCATTTCTAACAGAATTACCGCTGCACAACGACGAAGGGCTGGCATTCAGCGATGCCGAAACCGCCGCGCCGGGGATCGAGACAATCACCCGGTCATTGGAAACCCGCTCTGTTGTGTACGTGCTGGCAGATAATGCGCCGCTGATCGGCGCAGATGTTTCAGCATTGGCTTCAGAACTTGGAGTCACCGCCGATCAACTTGGACTATATCCACGACCGGGCGAAACGTTGGAGAATGCTAGCGTCGTGTTGTGGAACCTGAGCCGCTGACCTTCAATCCATCAAATGCGCGCAGGCACGATGATAAGCCTCGGCAAGTGTATTCTGGGCATATTCACTGGTGTGAGTTTGTTTAGCCTCGCCCCAGATAACGCCTGCATAACGCTGCAATAGCCGCTGTTCATCGCGGCTGTGCATCACCTCGCCCATTTTACGGATGGTGTTCAGCATATGCACCATGACCATCAAATCTCCCCTGCCATAATGCAAGATCTGATCAAACGAAAGGTGCATCAAACCGGTAAAGGTAACCACCTCGCTCACCAAACGCAGCTGACCCTGATCATCATACTGATAGGGACTTGGCAATTTTCGCAATGATATCTTAGCCAATGCCTCTCCCAAGTGATCAATACAGGTCATAGCGGTAAAGGGATCATTGATTGCGGCTGATAGGGCGCGGGTTGCAATTGCCACTAGTTGAGAAAAGAGAAGCTCAATATCCTGCATTGGCGAGCGGTGCGGCGAAATATGGATTAATTCCTGAAATTCTTGATGCAGATCGGTGTCGAAATTCTCTGGTGGGTATGCGCGGCCAATGATGCTTCCCTTGATGACGAAATGACCGGGACGAGTAAGCACTTGCAGCGTGACATCCCGCGCCTTCGCCAGTTCAACCAACTGCTGATATTCATTACCGATAACGTAGCCAGTGCCGCCAGCTAAAATTTCTCCGCCGTTTTGCTTTAAGAGATTCAGCGCGACTGCCGATGTTTGGCTGATTGCTGGAGGCAGTTCATCCGGGTCTTTTTCAAGACTGAGCGATTCAATATTGTGCAGCAGAGCAATGGTAATGTTGCCGATAATCGAGGTTGGGCGGATAGACACCGCCATATGATGAATGAAGTAAATCAGCGCCAGCACACAGCAAACAGCCAGAACAATAGAACCTATGGCTGAGAAACGCGGTATAAAGGGAATGTCAGTTCTTACGGCGAAGGCAACCAATACCATCACGCAGAAAATGAAGGTGCCGGTATAAATACCGAATACGACCTGCGAACCGCGATCACGGATAAAATTCCCGACAATGAGCGGGCCATACTGCTGGCTTCCAAGCGTGAGCACAACAAGATTCAGCGAAAATACCACGCCTACGATGGTGGCAATAGACCCCGCCAGCACCGAGATCAGCGTAGCCCATGCCGAGCCATCCAATGCAGATGGATCGCCAACCCCTTGCGTGAGGTTAATGTCATATGCGAAGTCGATTTGGATAGCGAGCAGCGCGGCAACTGCGAAAATGAAGGTGATGAGACCGGGAAGAAACCAGTAAGTAGAACGCAGGTCTTCGTTGGAAAGTTCGAGACGAGATCTTAGCAACCGCACAAAATATCCCTTGTCAAGATCATAGGGGAATCAATCACCGCGACATATTTTGCTTACTTTTCAGCCCAATGCACAGCCATCGTGCCAAACATGAAGGTTTTATAGCTGACATTCTGGAAGCCGGCTTCGCGCATCAGCGCAGCAAGCTCATCCGGAGTTTTGAACTTCCGGGTGGATTCAGGCAGATATTGATAGGCATCAGCGTTGCCGTTGATGATACGCCCAAGCGTAGGAATGCCGTATTTGAGATAGCCGACGATGAATGGCTTGAGCAAGTTTTGCGGCGGCGGCGCGGTATCCAGCAGCACCAGCCTTCCCCCGGGTTTCAAGACTCGCATTTGTTCGCTAAAGGTGCGGGTGATATCAATCACGTTACGCATCAAATAGCCAGCAGTGAGCGCGTCAAATGAGGCATCGGGAAACGGCAGATTGAGCGCATCAGCACCGCTCCATAAGACCTGATCGCCCATCGGCAGAGATTTACCCACCTGCATCATGCCCAACGAAAAATCGCCGCCAATGGCATAGACATCCGGAGTCTGACGCAGCGCCTCAAAGGCAATATCGCCGGTACCCGTCGCCAGATCGAGCAGATAATCGCCCGGCTTCAGGTCAGCTTTGTCCAGCATGAAGCGCCGCCATTTCATATCTTGACCGGCGGTCATCACGCGATTCATCAGATTGTAGCGATCTGCAACCCGATCAAACATATTTTGAACGTAATCGGCGCGTTCTTTTCCTTGCAGTGTAGCCATGGACGTCACATTTTCAGAGAGCGATAGAGGGATACGGCATGACGCACGTATCCCCCGATGAAATTAACCACAAGCGTTATAAGCTGGCCGCGCCGGCATGCTGGGGGTTTTCAGCCTGATTTTGATGGCGTTCGCCCCAAGCCCGAAAATAGCGGAACATTTCGCCCAAAATGAGCACCGAGGACGTGACCACGATGATCAGCAGCCAATCGGTCAGGCTGAGCGGCACCGTACGGAAAATGTCGCCGCCAAACTGAACAATGGCAATTGTGCCGATGAGGATAGCAATAGCGATGATACCAAACAGACGGTTCTGGTTCAAACCAGCCAGCGCCGAGCTGTTTCGCCCGAATGCGCGCGCATTGAACAAATTCCAGAACTGAAGCATGACAAAGGTTGCATAGAACACGGTCAGTTCATACTCGGTCACAGCCCCGTCCTGCTGAATGAACACCAGAAATGCGCCTAGCAAGATGATGAAGGTCACGCCCAATCCGAGGATTCGACGCGCCATCGGCGCGCTGATGATGAAGTCAGTTGGCCTACGCGGTTTCCTCTTGAGAACATCGGGCATCGCCGGTTCAGTTGCCAGCGCCAGCGAAGCGAAGGTATCCATAATCAGGTTTACCCACAACATCTGAATCACCGTCAGCGGGAATTCGACGCCGAGGAAGGGGCCAAGCAGCGCCAGACCCAGCGCCGCCACGTTGATCGTCAATTGGAACAGGATAAATCGCTGGATGTTCTGGTAAAGCGAACGCCCCCACATGACCGCATTGATGATGCTGCCAAAGGAGTCATCCAACAAGATAATATCGCTGGCCTCTTTGGCAATATCGGTGCCGCTGCCCATCGCCAGCCCAACATTGGCGTAATTCAACGCGGGGGCATCATTGGTGCCGTCACCGGTAACCGCAACGACTTCGCCAGCAGCTTGCAGCAGCGTCACCAGACGCATCTTGTCATGAGGGCGCGCACG
>DAOTUZ010000007.1:0-12317 GCA_034437295.1 Anaerolineae bacterium
CGTAGGGCGTTGGCTGCACCGTATAGGTAATGCGAATACCTACTGCCTGCTGCCGGTACTGTGCGGGGGTCATGCCTAAACGCCCTGCGGCCTTCTCATAAATGCGGCTGGGCGATCCGTATCCCGCTTCATAAACGGCCTCAGTCACGCTGCTGCCTTCACGCAGCCGATCCTTAAAGCGATCCAATCGCCGCGCTTCGGCATACTGGCGCGGGGTAATCCCTAACACGACGCGAAACGTCTCTTGTAAATACTGAGGCGCAAAATTAAATTCCTGCCCCAATGCCTCCAGCGAAATTTCGGAGGCATTTCCAGTGTGTTCATTCAGATAATCACAGATAGACTGCACCAGCGCAGCGCGGGGATTAACCGGTTTTGCTGTGCGCGGCTGGCAGCGTTTGCAAGCACGGTAACCGGCGGCTTCGGCTGCTGCTGGCAGTGTGAAGAATTCGACATTCTCGCGTTTAGGCTGGCGTGAATTACAGGATGGACGGCAGTAAACATGGGTGGTGCGTACGGCGTATACAAATTCACCATCTGCCGCTTTGTCGCGGCTTTGTACCGCCTGCCATCGCAACTCTGCTGATTGTCCGTTCAATATTGACTTCCTCCCATACCCTATTGATCTTATTGTAGGGGCAATAACGCAATGACTCTATCCGTTTCCCCGGCTGTAATTCATAATGAGAAACAGCGCGCAGTTCACGGCGCACCGCATTACATTTCTGGTAATTTGCGCCATAATGGGTCATTCGGCACTACTTAGCGAGGCGAAGGCCTGCTTGAATAGATCCGTATTTATTCACGGATGATTTTTTAGCGAGAAAAGGAGTTCGGCATGGCTGAAGTCAATTATTCAGTGGAGCGCGATCTCGAAGAAGCGCAGGCAATGGTAGACAGCCTTGAACGCTACGTTCGCGGCAGTGAAATTTACGGGCGCGCCGGCAGCGGAGGCATGTTCTCCATGACGCAAATGCCCTCATTAACGCTTGGCGCGCTGTTGATGCGCCTGCAAAGATTACAAGCCCTGCGCGATACTTTAACGCCTGAACAGCAGTCGCAGCTCGATCACATGCTTGCCGCCAACGAGAGGGTGCATCAAGAGTGGCATGAGCATTATCAGGCAAAACTGGAACGCGAGGCAATTTCCCGGCTGAAAGCAATGTCCATTTTCTTTGAAGAACTGCGCGATAACCCCAAAATGGCGGCTTCCAGCTACCAACCCGAAGCCCTGCGCCGCACCATCGCGCAGGTGCTGCATGATGAAATGAAGAAATTGGATCTGCACGCTGAACACGTGGAAAGCGAGATGGCCGGCGTAGACAGCCGTCTGCGCCGCTGGTTTAACAAAGGGCCATTCATCTGGGCAAAGACGCTCGAAGCTGCATACCCTGAAAATAAATACTGGTGGTTATACGTACAGCCCAAAGCAGACCGGGCATAATCAGCGTCGCTTATTTTAGGGCGGCAGCTTCACGCTGAAAACGTACAGCATTCCCATCCTGATCGCTGGCGATGACATAATCTTCGCCGGTTTCAACCACGCTTCCAGCCATCTGTAGCCGCTCCGAAAGCGCCACAAAACCAGCTTCTTCAGGGACGATCACACTGTATTCAATCAACCCAACTGCGCCGGGTGGGGGCGGCTGTTTGCCCGCCCACACATTCAGCCCAATGTGATGATGATAGCCGCCCGCCGCCACAAACAGCGCGCCCGGGTAGCCGCGAACTACCACATCAAATCCTACAGTGTCAGCATAAAAGGCTTCGGCCTTCGCCAGATCGCTCACGTGTAGGTGCATATGCCCGATGTCCGATTCCGGCGCAATGCCAGACCAGCGGCGGTCATCCGCATCATCTAATAAGGCTTCAACATTCAAAGGCAGCGTATCCATCCGCACGCGAACGCCCTCACCGCCGTACTGCCATTCGTCACGCGGCCTATCACGATACAGCTCAACGCCGTTATTATCGGGATCAGGCAGATACAGCGCCTCGCTAACCAGATGATCGCTGAAGCCCTGAAACGGCACTTCGCGCATCACCAAGCGCCGGAATAAGTTGGCGAGATCCACCCGTGACGGCAGGCGAATCGCAACATGATAGAGGCCAGTGCTGCGCGGCGGTTTCGGCGGCGCGTTCAGGCTCTCAGTGAGTTTCAAATGGATCGTTTTGCCGTCAGCAGAAAGATAAGCCGTATCGCCTTCACGGCGCAGTTCGTGAAAGCCAACGCCGTCTGCATAAAAGGCCAGCGATGTTGGTAAATGGCGCACCCGCAGATGGGCATAGCCGATGCCGGTTTTATCAGGTGGATGATAGAGATCGCTCATAAGGTATTTCCTGTTTAGGGTATAACGCCGTCATATACGGTTCGGTGAGCAGCAGCGCAATTCGCCCTGTAGACCCTGCGCTAAATCGATACCAATGGTTGATCGTGTCCTATTTTAATGATCACTTTCCAGTCACTTTTTTACTGCGCTGCTCATGAAGGCTGCATCCGGTAAGTCTATATTGAAATCCTGCTTAAGAACTTGTTCCCCTATTCGCGTGATGTTTAATGCGCGGCTTTGGGGCATGCGCTTAATCCATCCATTTTCAAAGAATACCTGCGTGATCGCAGCGCCAAGTGAGCCAGCCAGATGAAAGCGCCGCTCGCTCCAATCTAAACAAGCATATGCAAACTTTCTTCTCTGCTGCTTGAGTGCTTCAACATCAATTTGCCAGCGCTCAAGCAGATCAATGCCTTTTGGAGTGACTAGGTAATCTTCCTCTGCCTGAACCATATAGGCCTGCGCCACTAAAGCGTTCGTGAAAGCGACACCTAACTTCCCCGCTAGGTGGTCATAACAGGTGCGCGCATGGCATAGGTCTTGCGGCACATTATACTTGCCGGTTAACACTGACTTAGAAGGGGGGGCCATCCGCTGTAACACCTCCAGCATCTGCGCCACTTCATCATTCTTCAGAGAATAATAGCGATGGCGCCCAATCTTTGTCACTTTGATCAGGTTACCATGCAAGAGCCTAGCCAGATGGGCGCTGGTCGTTTGGGGGGTCACATGGGCGCGGCGGGCAAGCTCAGTAGCGGGAAGCGCTTCGCCCCCCAACAGCGCAAAAAGAATACTAGCGCGGCTTGGATCGCCAATAAGCGCCGTGATCGACGCCAGATCAGCCCCTTGAATCATGACAAATCCTTTTTGAAATGAACTACAGCGCCATTATACAACAATCATATTTCGATGACAACCGAAATGATATTGCAAAGAATCCTTATACAATAGCTGCTGTCAGCAGCCAAAGGAAGATCAATGTTTAGATCAATTGAGCCTAAAATTCTGTATTTTGGAACGCCGGTCGTGTTGGTGAGCAGTCTAAATGAAGACGGCTGTACCAATATTGCGCCGATATCCTCAGCCTGGGCTTTGGGGCAAACTGTGGTTATCGGGTTAGGGACAAACGGCAAGACCTATGAGAATCTCAGTTTACGCGCTGAGTGTGTCCTGAACATACCCTCACCCGCTCTATGGGAAGCAATAGAGGCATTGGCACCGCTAACCGGAAAAAACCCTGTCCCAGCAGATAAACAGAGCTACTCACACTATGAAGCCGATAAATTCGCTGCCGCTGGATTACACCCGATAGAATCTGAGCTGGTTACGCCATGCCGAGTAGCCGAATGCCCGATCCAGTTTGAAGGGAAGGCCACCCAGATCATGCCGATAGGCGGTGAGGGTGATATCGCCGCTGTGGAAATCCAAGTTGTCAAGGTTCATGCGCTGGAAACCATCATCACTGGAAGCCATCATATTAACCCCCGCGAGTGGCAGCCGCTCATCTACAATTTCCGGCACTATTTCGGGTTAGGCACGTGGCTTGGTAAATCCTTCCGCGCTGAACTCTAACGGGCGAACAAATACCGGCTAAAAAGGGTGATCGCCGTCGCTGAAGCAATTGCTCAAGGGAGGCTGACCGCGGGCGGGCGGCGCAAATTCATGATCACATGAACCGCCACGCCAAATACCAGCCCCCAGAACGGCGCGCCGATGCCTAGTAAGTTGAAATTAGCCGCCGTACATAACAGCGCCACCACACCCGCCTCACGGGTGCCGGGGTATTCCATTGCCGCCGTCGTCGCGCTGCTAATCGTGCCGATCAGCGCCAAGCCGGTCACCGCCGCCACCAACGCCGGGGGCAGTGACGTGAACGCCGCCACTGCCGCCGCGCTGAAAGTGCCCAGCAGGATATACCATAGGCCGATAGACACGCCCGCCGAATATCGCTTATTCGGATCACGATGGGCTTCTGGATTGGCGACCATCGCCGCCGTAATTGCCGCCAAATTGAGGCCGTGGCAGCCAAACGGCGCCAGCAGCAGGGAAGCGATGCCCGTGAATTTCAGCGCGCCATCAATCGGCACGTCGTAGCCATAATTTTTTAGCACCGCCACGCCCGGCGCGTTCTGCGTGGTGATCGCCAGCGCAAACAGCGGCAGCCCTAACCCCAAAATGGCCTCAAAGCTGAAGGCTGGCGCAGTGAAAACAGGCTGTGTTAGCGTAAGTTGAATCGGGGGAACCGCCAACTGCCCGCCCAGCGCCGCCAGGATTAGCCCAGTAAGCAACGCGCCCAGCGTCGGCGCGCGAAAATTCAGCCGCCTTAGCACGAAAAAGACGGCAATCATACACACGACCATCAGCGTATTTTCCGGCAGCGCCGCAAACAGCCCGGTGCCATAGCGCAGCAGCACGCCAGCCAGCATCCCCATGATGACCGCATTGGGGATCAGGCCGATGACACGGCTGAACCATCCGGTCAAACCCAGAACGATGACCGCAATCGCGGCGACGATGAACGCGCCGATAGCGGTATCGTAGCTGTACAGCGAAATACTGGAAACCAGCAGCACCGCGCCCGGCGTTGACCATGCCGCTTTGACTGGCATCCGGTACCACAGCGACATGATGACGCTAAAGATTCCTGAGCCGACCACTACCGCCCAGACCCATGATGCGGCCTGCGCTTCCGTCAAATTACCCGCTTCGGCGGCCTGCACCACGATCAGCACCGGGCCGGAAAATGCCACCACCACCACCAGCAGGCCAGCTAACAGAGATGATAATGAGAACGCGCGCGGTAAATCGCGCACGCTGCCGAAAAATCGGGCAAACGCTGCGGTCATCGTGACCTCAACCATTCAATGAGAGGATAAATGCTGCAAAGCGTGATTAGCGTAAATCAGAACGGGGTTGTGTGGCTAGTGCCACGTACAATTTCAACAACATGCTGCTGTATAAAAAGAGTCTATAACCCGATGCCCCGCCTAAAACACGGTATCTTAGGCAGGGCATCCATCACAAAGGCGATCATTCACCCTAATACTGGTATTGAATATCCACCTGCCGCCCGCTTTGCGCAGAATGGATAATCGCATCACAGATCACCGAATTGCGATAGCCATCCACAAAATCGGCGCCATAAGGGGCAACCTCATGCTTGCCAAGAATCGCCTCAAAGAAGTGATTGAACTCATGCACGAAGGTATGTTCCCAACCGATGATATGCCCCTGCGGCCACCAGTTGCTCCAGAAGGGATGATAGCTCTCGCTGACCAACACATTATGGAAACCCCGCGTCTCTTTCGGCTCTTCATTCGCCCAGAACACATTCAATTCATTCATGCGCTCAAGGTTGAACTGAATCGTGCCGTTTTCGCCGTTGATCTCAAGGCTGTTGTAATTCTTGCGCCCTTGCGCGAAACGGGAGGCTTCAATCGTACCGAGAGCGCCATTCTCAAATTCAAACAACGTGGCAAAAGCATCGTCAACATCTACCTTGCCCATGCCACTGCCATCAGGGAGCGGGCGCTCTTCGATGAACGTTTTGGTCATGCCCATAACTTTTTTCGGTTCGCCCACCAGATAGCGCGCCAGATCGATCACGTGCGCCCCCAGATCGCCCAACGCGCCGCTGCCCGCCACCGATTTATCCAACCGCCAAATTTTCGGAAAGTTCGGATCAATGATCCATTCTTGCAAGTACACCGCGCGAAAATGGAAAATACGCCCTAATTTGCCGCTTTCGATCAACTGTTTCGCCAGCACAATGGCCGGAACAAAGCGATAGTTGAAGGCCACCATATGCTTCACGCCAGCAGATCGCGCCGCTTCCAGCATCGAAGCCGACTCCTCAGCATTACGCCCTAGCGGCTTTTCGCAAAAAACATGCTTGCCCGCCTGCGCCGCCGCAATCGTGGGCGCGGCATGGGCATCATTCGGGCCGCCATTATCGAATACCTGTACGTCAGGATCAGCGATCATCTGCTGATAATCGGTGTAGTATTTTTCGTAGCCGTAGCGTTTGGCCGCTTCGGCGGCGGCTTCAGCATTACGCCCACAAATAGCGACCAGTTTGGGTACTGCCACTGGCGGATACATCATATACGGCAGTTTCTTCAGCGCGTTGGTGTGCGCCTTGCCCATGAAGGCATATCCCAGCATGCCAATACCAATCGTTGGCGCTTCACCTTCCGCCTTCGCGCCGGCCATCGTTAAAAAGCCAACTTCTTCAGCCATGTTCGTTCATCCCTTCACTGCCGTTTATTCGTTCGCAAATGCAGAATCAAAAGCCACATTCGACGGCGCGAAATCGCCTGCCTTCACCCAGCGCACGGCTTCAGCGGCGCCGTATTCACGATCCATGCCGCTGTCTTCCCACTCAATCGAAAGCGGCCCATCATAACCGATGCGGTTCAAGGCGCGGATCATCGGGTCTAGCTTCAAATCGCCATGCCCCGGCGATACGAAGTTCCAGCCACGCCGATGATCGCCAAACTGAATGTGTGATCCAAGAATGCTGGAAACGCCGTTCAGAGTCACCTTCGCGTCTTTGACATGCACATGGAAAATATGATCGGGGTAGGCGTTGATGAAAGCCACCGGGTCAAACTGCTGGTGAATGAAGTGGCTAGGGTCAAAGTTGAACCCGAACGCCGGATGATAGTTCAGCGCCTTTAATGTGCGATCTGCCGTGTAAATATCGTAGGCAATTTCCGAAGGATGCACTTCCAGCGCAAAGCGGATATCATGCCCTTTGAAGGCATCTAAAATTGGCGTCCAGCGATCTGCAAATTCCTGATAACCCTTATCAATCATTTCATCGGTGGTCGGCGGGAAGAAATACAGCAAATGCCAGATCGGGCTGCCGGTGAAGCCGTTGACCACCTTCACGCCAAATTTTTTAGCGGCGGCGGCGGTATGCTTCATCTCCTCCGCGCAGCGGCGGCGCACGCCTTCCGGATCGCCATCGCCCCATAAGCGCGGCGGCAGAATACTTTTATGCCGTTCATCAATCAGGGCATCCGCCACACACTGACCGGCCAGATGATTGCTGATCGCGTAGCAGTTTAAGCCGTGCTTTTCGAGAATATCCCACCGTGAGCGCACATAAGCATCATCCGAAAGGGCTTTGTCTACCTCAAAATGATCGCCCCAACAGGCCAGTTCAAGGCCATCATAGCCCATCGCTTTGACTTTTCCCGCCAGCGTATCCAGCGTCAAATCTGCCCATTGGCCGGTGAACAGCGTTACAGGTCTTGGCATGATCTTTCCTCCTAAAGTAATCGCGCTTTTAGCGTGTTATTTAAACGTCCTATCTTGTGTCTATAACATGCCGGATTGAGAAGTGGGGGCCACTACCCCACCCCGCTAAAGGCTACCCCCTCATTTAAGGTTCGTTCAGGTGCAGTATTCATCTTCCGAAGCTGCCACCCATCAATCACCCCGCGCACGCCGAAGAAAACAAACGCCGCAGGCCACAAACAAAACACGACCAAAAATGGCACAATCTGCGTGCTGTATTCAACCTGAACCTGCTCAGCAATTTGCGCCTTCTGCGTATCATCATAACTATTCCACAGGCGCTGGCGTATACCATACGGTTCCACTGGCTTGTTCGCTTCAACCATCGTCAGGAAAAACAGGGCATAAACAGCGACCGCCGCAATCGCGCCGATCACCGTCGCCATCCGTGAAACTGCCGGCGCCAGCGCATCCTGTTTGGCTTTACGCGGCACAATATGGCTCCACACAATAAACAACAGCGTGGAAAGCAGCAGCAGTTGAAAGCCGTATCTAAAGGCGACAAAAACGAAAGGCTGGAACAGGCAAACGATACCGCCGATGATGCCAATGGTGATCAGCATGTCTACCGGGCGATAAATGCGATGCGGTATTTTTCCCGTAAACCTGATCATCAGCAGGGCGATGATCAGGATATAAGTCATCAAAATAGCGACGAAAGCAGAGAAGAACGGGATAGATTGAATCAACACTTGATCGCGGATATTTTCATCCAGCGATTGGATCAGCGTCGGTGCCAGCAAGCTGATGATCAGCGCGATGATCGCGGTACCCCCTAACCACTTCAAGACCGCCCAGTAACGATTACGTTTTGGCTTCATGGCTTCTCACCCCTAGCCCAGCAGTTGCTTCAAAAATTGCACGCCATTCTGCGCCAGCGCATCCTGTGATGGCTCAAATGCGCGCCAGATCGCCGCTGCGCGAGCGATACTTTTCACTTTGTCAGTAAATGACTCAATGACGACCGGCCCGTCATAGCCAATATCTTTCAGCGCCGCCGCCACTTCCGGCCACGTCACATTGCCGCTGCCCGGCGCGCCGCGATCATTCTCGCAGGCGTGAAAATGCGCTAAACGATGGGCGCCGGTATCGCGGATCGCCTTGCCTAGCGATTTTTCTTCGATGTTCATGTGAAACGTGTCCAGCATGATCTTGCAAGATGGATGATCCACGCGATCCACAATTTCAATCGCCTGTGACGCCAGATTCAAAAAGCTGGTCTCAAACCGATTCAGCGGCTCAATGCAGATCACCGCGCCGCGATCCCCGGCATAAGCCGAAAGATCGCTCAACTGCGCAGCCAGCATCTCTACATCCTTCGCGCGTTCTCCCGGCGTTTGCTGCCACACCCGCCCGACAGTTGCATAGATCGGGCCAACCACATTTGATCCACCAAGCCCCTGCACCACATCAATACATTGGCGAATATAGGCCGCGCCATTTTCACGGATCGCAGCATCTGGGTGGATCAAATCACGATCTGGCCCCATCGCTGCACATACGCTTACGCCCAGATCGTGATCGCGCAAGATGGCCGCGCCCTCAACCGGATCGAGATCGCCGATCACTTCCAACGGCAGTTCGAACCAGTCAAAGCCCATCGCCTTCACTTTTGGCGATAGAGTCTTTAGTTCTTCAGTTGTCAGTGGGGAAACCCACACCCACGCATTCACTCCAAAACGCATTTTTAGCTCTCATTCCTGCCTTTTAACGGCAGCTTCTTAAGCACTATTGGCGCTAGTTCCCGCCCCACACCCACGCAAGCGGGAGAAGGCTTTTACACCCGCCTTCCCTCCAGATCGAAGTAATGAATCCGATCAGCAGATACGTTAAAGCGCACAGTCTCGCCGATGGCTACCTTCGCATTTCCGGGAATGGTGCTCAACAGCGTTTGCTCGCCATTACGGATATGCACGATAGTTTCCACGCCCAGCGGCTCAATCAATGCGATCATGCCGGCAAACTGGCCGTCGCTGGCTAAGCGCACATCTTCAGGGCGCACTCCCAGCAGCAGTTCTTCCGGCAAATTTTCGTTCGGTGTGGGCAGCGTCAAATCGCTGGAAATCACATTCAGCGTGCCGTTATTGCGCCCGGTACGTAGCAAATTAATGCGCGGCGTGCCTACCAATTGGGCCACAAAAGTAGTTGCTGGGCGATCATAAATATCCTGCGGCGTGCCCAATTGCAGCAGCTTTCCATATTCCAGCACGCCAATGCGATCCGCCATCGTCAGCGCCTCAATCTGATCATGCGTCACAAATACGGTCGTGCTGTGTTGAACCTTCTGAATATGCTTCAGTTCCACGCGCAAAGACTCACGCAGTTTGGCATCCAGATTTGACAGCGGTTCATCCATCAGAAATACGCGGGGATTCCGCACAATCGCCCGGCCAATGGACACGCGCTGCATCTCGCCACCCGAAAGCCGCGCAGTCTTGCGCTCCAACAGGTGATTGATGCGCAGTTTCTCGGCGGCGTCATTCACGCGCGTTTTGATTTCGGATTCCGGCGTTTTACGCAGCGGAGATCGCAAAGGAAATGCCAGATTGTCGTATACGCTCATATTCGGATACAGTGAGTACTGCTGGAATACAAACGCCACATCACGATCCGCAGGTTGGGCATTATCCATCGCTTCACCATCGAAGATGATATGCCCACTGTTCTGCTTCTCCAACCCGGCGATCACCCGCAAAGTAGTGGTTTTGCCCGCCCCAGTTGGCCCTAGCAGCACAAAGAATTCGCCATCTTGTACTGTCAGGCTCACAGCGTCGAGTGCAGCTATATCCCCGAAACGCTTGGTAATATTTTCAAGTTGAATGTTGCTCATGCTTCGCCCCCGTGTAGGCGCAGCGCCCTCTCTGTAACCGGATTAAAGAAGCGCACCATCTGCGGATCAATGTCGAATTGCAGCGGCGTGCCAATTGGATAGCTGAATTCACGCCCCACCCGCGCATGCACGATGCTGCTGTCTGGCAGTTCTAGATGCAGCATGCTGTAGCCGCCGTGCAGGTCATCGGCGTAAACCACGCTGCTCATGGCGCCTTCCAAGCTCACCACTGCCGACTCCGGACGAAAACCGATGATCACTTTGCCGTTTTCCGGCAGACCCGCCTCTATCGCTTTATGCCATTGTTCCGGAACTGCATACACATTCCCGCCCGGAAGTTGCACCGCGCCGCTGGAATATTGACCTTCGATCAGGTTCATGCCGGGGCTGCCAATAAAGCGCGCCACAAATAAATTTGAGGGATCATAGTAGACTTCTGCCGGTGTGCCTGCCTGCTGCACCTCCGCCCGCGACATGATCACAATCTTGTCACCCATCGCCATCGCCTCCACCTGATCATGAGTCACATACACGGTGGTAGCGTTCTGTTGAATATGCAGTCGCTTGATTTCAGCGCGCATCGTCTCGCGAAACTCTGCGTCCAATGCGCCTAGCGGTTCATCCATCAGAAAAGCTGCCGGATGCCGCACCAATGCCCGCGCCAGTGCCACCCGCTGCTGATCGCCGCCTGATAGGCTGCCGGGTCTGGTATCCAGCAAAGGGCCGATTCGCAGCATAGCCGCCACCTCTTCAACCCGCGTCGCCACTTCCGCTTTGGGAAGCCCCGCCGCTTGCAGCGGAAAAGCGATATTTTGCCGGGCAGTCATATGTGAGTAGAGCGCGAAAAACTGAAACACAAAAGCGATATCTCGCTGGCTAGGATGCAGCCACGTCACATCTTTATCATCAAAGCGAATGCTGCCGCTGGTCACCGCCTCCAGACCGCTGATCATGCGCAGCGTCGTGGTTTTGCCACAGCCAGAAGGGCCAAGCAGCACTACAAATTCGCCGCTGTTAATGGTCATGTTCAGCGGTTTTACGGCATAAGCCTCGCCGAATTTCTTTTCTACGTTATCTAAAGTAATGGTCGCCATGCCCTGCTAACCCTTCCTGATCGCGCCGAACGTCACCCCGCGCAGCAGATGTTTGCGCAGCGCAAACGTCAAAATGACCGCCGGTATCAGGAACGCGAGCGACCCTGCGGCAATCGCCGCCCACTCAATCCCGCCCACACCAAGCACCAGCGGGATGCTAGGCGGCGCCGTGCGCGCCAGATCTGAAGTGAGCATGAGCGCAAAAGCATATTCGTTCCATGAGAAGATGGCTGAAAACACAGTCGTCGCCGCAATGCCGGTCACCGCCTGTGGCAGTACAATTTTGCGAAAGGCTTGTAGGCGAGTGTAGCCGTCCACCAGCGCCGCTTCCTCGTACTCGCGGGGAATCTCATCAATAAAACCCTTCAGCAGCCAGACCGCAAACGAGAGGTTGAATGCCGTATACAGCAAAATCATGCCTACATGGGTATCGTGCAACCCTAGTGCGCGGTACATCAGGAAGATCGGAATGGTCACCACCACCGCCGGAAGCATGCGCTGGCTTAGGATGAAAAAGAGCAGGTCATCTTTGCCGGGAACAGGAAAGCGGCTGAAGGCATATGCCGAAAGCACAGCAAAGGTCACCGAAAAAAACGTCGATAGGCCAGTGATTACAATCGAGTTAAGAAGCTGCCGTAAAAATGCGCTTTGCCCGATCACAATTTGCCCGCGAGAAAGTGCTATCTGTTCTGCCCAGTTCAAGTCGGTGCGCTCTCGTGCAGCTTGAATTTCTTCTGGCGTCGCCTGCCGGCGTTGTGT
>DAOTUZ010000008.1:0-15363 GCA_034437295.1 Anaerolineae bacterium
AGCCACCCTCAATATCAAAACGCTCCACCGGCACAACCGCTGTAATTCGCTCTTTGGGGGTTAATGCGAGCAGGGTTTGTACAAGTGTCCCCCTGCTGGCGCGCCCCGCTTCCGGCAGATCATAGCTGCGCCGGATACTGTACACTTTGCCATGATCGGTGAAAAAGAGGATCGTATCGTGGCTGCTGGCCGCAACTAGCGCCTCGGGGCCGTCTTCCTCGCGCATATGCACGCCTTTAACCCCTTTGCCTCCTCGCCGCTGAGCGCGATAAGCATTGGCATTCACGCGCTTGATATAGCCCTGCTGTGTCAAGAGAATGACCACTTGCTCACGAGGGTGCAGATCGTCTTCGTCAATATCAGCAGCGATACTATAGTCCACCTGTGTACGCCGCTCATCACCAAATTTATCCGCAAGTTCTAGGATATCCTCCCGAATTAAGCTAAGGATTTTCGGCGGCGATTCAAGCAGGTCTTCTAGATAGCCAATACGCGCCATCACTTCGTCATATTCCTGTTGCAGTTTCACCTGCTCCAGTGCGGCAAGGCGGCGAAGCTGCATTTCCAGAATAGCATTTGCCTGAGCCTCGCTCAAATCAAATCGAGTCATCAACTGTGTACGCGCCGCATCTGCATCATCAGAACTACGAATGGTCTGGATAATCGCATCCAAACTAGACAGCGCCTTAAGCAGCCCCTCAAGAATGTGCGCCCGCGCATACCGTTTCTCAAGCTCAAACAGCGAGCGGCGGCGAATCACATCAATACGGTGTTCGATGTAAATATGAAGCATCCGCTTCAGGCTAAGCAGGCGCGGCTCGCCATTCACCAACGCCAGCATTTGTATGCTGAATGTGCTTTGAAGCTGTGTGTATTTATAAAGCTGATTCAGCACTTTAAGCGGCTGCGAGCCTTGTTTGAGGTCCAGCACAAGCCGCATCCCATGGCGGTCACTCTCATCGCGCAGGTCGCTAATTAAGGCTAGTCGCCCCTCACGCACCAATGCGATAATGCGTTCGATAATGGCTGTTTTGCTAATCTGGTAGGGAATTTCAGTGATGATGATCCGGTGGCGGCCTGTTCGCGTCTCTTCAATATCGGCTCTAGCGCGAACAATGACCCGCCCACGGCCCGTAGCATAGGCTTCCTTTAATTCATTTCCGGCGGCCACAATTGCGCCCGTTGGAAAATCTGGGCCGGTCACAAACTCGCATAGATCATCAACCGTGATATCGTCTAACTGGTCATAATGATCGATGATATACGCGATAGAATTTGCCAATTCGCGCAAATTGTGCGGCGGAATATTGGTCGCCATGCCTACAGCAATACCGCTGGCGCCGTTCAGCAGCATATTAGGCAGTCGCGCAGGCATCACCGATGGTTCAGTGGTCGTGCCGTCGTAATTGTCAACAAAATCAACGGTGTTCATATCAATATCTACGAGCATTTCCTCGCAGATACGCGCCATACGGGCTTCGGTATACCGCATCGCAGCGGGGCTGTCGCCGTCAACGCTGCCGAAGTTACCTTGACCATCTACCAGCGGATAACGCAGCGAGAAATCCTGCGCCATACGGGCCATAGCATCATAAACGGCGCTGTCACCGTGCGGGTGGTACTTACCCAGAACATCGCCAACAATACGCGCGCTTTTACGGTATTGGCTGTTCGACCGCATACCCATGTCATACATTGAATATAAAATACGCCGGTGAACTGGTTTTAAGCCATCTCGCGCATCCGGAAGCGCGCGGGCCACAATCACGCTCATAGCGTAATCGAGATAGCTTCCTCGCATTTCCTCATTAATATTGATCGGACGGATCTGACCGATTGAATCCATTGTCATCGTAAATTCTCGCTCCAATACTCCCCAATTATACTTTAATGGACGCTAATAAGCCAGCGCCGAGAACAGAACATACGTGCGAGCTTGCAGCAAAAAATGAGGCGCTTTCGCAGCGCCCCCCAACCACCATTCAGCCCCTATCCACAATGACTCAATTCACATCCGAAATGTACCGTAATGGGGTGCGCGTTCGGCTGCCCAATTCCGGTTATAGCACATTGACAGCCCAACGCTGAGCGCCATGCGTGTATCCCGTGGGTCAATCAGGCCATCATCCCACAGCCGCGCAGTCGCATAGTATGGATCACTTTCCTGCTCAAATTTCTGTCGGGTGATCATCTTCATGACCTCAATAGAACCCGAATCGGGTTGTTCACCCCTTTTACGGGCGGCCTCTTCGCTGATGATCCCCAATACACCAGCCGCCTGCTCCGCGCCCATCACCGCGATCCGACTGGTCGGCCATGCCAGCAGTAAGCGGGGATCATAAGCGCGTCCACACATCGCATAGTTCCCTGCTCCATATGAGCCGCCAATCAAAACTGTGAACTGCGGCACGCTGCTGTTAGCGACGGCATTGATCATCTTAGAGCCATTTTTGATGATACCTTCCCGTTCGGCCTCACGTCCCACCATGAATCCGGTGATGTTTTGCAAGTAGATCAAGGGGATGCGGGACTGGTTGCAAAGCTGGATAAACTGGGCGGCTTTATTCGCGCTTTCCGAAAACAGAACCCCGTTATTAGCTATTATACCGACCGGAAAACCGTCAATGTGCGCATGAACACAAACCAGCGTACCGCCGTACTCTGGCTTAAACTCCAACCAGCGCGAGCCGTCAACAATCCGCGCCACGACTTCTCGCATCTCAAGCGGTTGACGGATAGTGTCTAGTGGCACAATTCCTAACAGTTCATCGGGATCGTAGTGCGGAGGCTCAGAAGGCTGCCAGTTTTGGGGGAGCGATTTCATCCAATTCAGCCGCCCAACAATTTCACGGCCTATCCGAATCGCATCAGCATCATTTTCCGCCAAATAATCCGCCAGCCCCGAAATCTGGGCATGCATCTCTGCGCCGCCGAGCGTTTCTTCATCTACCTCTTCGCCCGTCGCCATTTTAACGAGAGGCGGCCCACCTAAAAATGCCAGCGCTTGCTTACGTACCAGCACCGAATAGTCGCTTAAGCCAGGCACATATGCGCCGCCAGCTGTGCTGTTGCCAAATACCAGCGCAATCTGCGGGATACCCTGCGCGCTCATCCGCGCCTGATTGGCAAAAGTTCGCCCCCCTTGAACAAATAACTCAGCCTGATGTGGCAAGTTCGCCCCGCCGGACTCAACCAGGTAAATACATGGAAGGCGATTTTGCTGCGCAATCTCTTGGGCGCGCAGCATCTTTTCAACTGTCACCGGATAGGATGTTCCTCCTTTGACCGTCGCTTCATTCGCCCCGATCATGCATTCCACGCCGCTCACAATGCCGATTCCGTTGACCGTGCCAGCGGCGGGGCTTTCATCGTTATACATTCCCCATGCGGCCAGTGGACTCAGTTCAAGAAACGGGGTATTAGGATCAAGCAGCAGTTCAATACGTTCGCGCGGCAGCAGCTTTCCAGCGTCAAGGTGTTTGCGTACTGCCCGCTCGCTGCCCCCCTCGCGCACCTTCGCCATGCGTTCAGCTAACTGTTCAGACAATGCATGGTTATGTTCATAACTCGCCTGAAACTCATTGCTTCGGCGATCAATCTTTGAATGAAATAATTCCGACATTTTTGAAAAACCCATCTCTATTACCTGAACCAACAGAGCATAGCGATCCCTTCAAGCACCGTCAAAAGCCTGAAATCGCCCTCCGCAATTTGCCATTAGACCCAAAACCCGAAACATATGATAGAATCATTTTCGTTGGGTCATATCTGATAAGGATGTATACCCTCGTGTCCAAGATTATGAAGATAAGTGCTATGACATTCGCCGTCGTCGCACACAGCATCAAACTATGCTTTGCCTCTAACCCCATACCTCCTCCTTTTCACAAAACACAATAAAAGCCCTCGCCTAACTGAATATTGGTTTTCTAGTTAGCCCGATTTTTCGTGTTTCTAAGTTTCACGTTTAGATGGTTTGCGCTTAGGGTCGCCTTGTAGGGGGTTCAGTGACAACTTTTAGCGGTATCAAAGAATTTTTACTTGGTAGGCGTTTGGACAGTAAAGAAGCTGCCCACCAGCAGTTGAGTAATCCTGTTGGTCTGGCAGTATTTGCCTCAGATGCGCTTTCTTCAACGGCCTATGCGACCGAAGAAATTCTTCTCATTTTATCTATGGCCGTCGGCGGCGGCGCGCTAATGTGGCGCAATGACGGCACTATTCTAGGGCTTTCATGGCCGATTGCGCTGGCAATCGCAGTTCTGCTGGTGATCGTGACCATTTCCTACCGGCAGACGATTTTTGCCTACCCGAATGGCGGCGGCGCATACATTGTTGCGCGCGATAACCTGGGCGAAACTATGGCTCAGATCGCTGGAGCAGCCCTGCTAACCGACTATATCCTGACCGTTGCAGTGAGTATTTCTTCCGGCACCGCGCAAATCACATCGGCTTTTCCGGCTTTATTGCCATATCGCGTACCAATCGCCGTTGGCGTCATTGGCTTCATCACCTTCTTAAATCTACGCGGGGTCAAGGAAAGCGGGCGCATCTTCGCCGTCCCAACTTATTTCTTTGTCGGTATGATGTTCCTTACCCTAATCATCGGATTCCTCCGCTACATTACCGGCAGTCTACCGCAGGTAGAAGGCGTGGTTGCCCTAGAACATGAGATACTTGAACCCTTAGGCTTGTTCCTCATCTTACGCGCCTTCTCCTCTGGTTGCACGGCGCTCACAGGAATTGAAGCTATTTCCAACGGTATCACCGCATTCAAAGAACCACGCAGTCATAACGCTGCAAAAACGCTCATGTGGATGAGCGGCATCCTCATCACGCTATTTCTGGGAATCACCTTCCTCTCTAACCAGATACATGCGATTCCTAGCCACGATGAGACTGTTATTTCTCAACTCGGGCGTACTGTATTTGGTAATGGCGGAATTTTCTATTATCTGGTGATGGTGGGAACAGCATTGATTCTACTGCTTGCCGCAAATACCAGCTATGCAGACTTTCCGCGGCTGGCAGCACTACAAGCAGGTGATGGTTTCCTTCCGCGTCAGCTTACCCGCAGAGGCGGTCGGCTCGTATTTTCATGGGGCATTCTGGCACTTGCAGCCCTAGCCTCCGTCCTAGTCATTCTTGCGGATGCTCGCACCAGCGCGCTCATTCCACTCTACGCAGTCGGTGTGTTTTTAAGTTTCACCATTTCGCAAACTGGCATGGTGAAACATATGAATCTGGTCGGCAAGCTCAAACCCGGCGAAACACATCAGGGCGTAGACACAACTATTCACTATGATCGTCACTGGCGCACAAAGCAAATTATCAGCGCGATTGGCGCTGTCTGCACGTTTGTTGTGATGATCGTCTTTGCGATCACCAAGTTCGCCTCTGGCGCATGGTTTGTCGTGCTGTTGATTCCAACATTGGTCTTTATCTTCTTCCGCATCCACCATCACTATAAAGAAGTAGCACAAGCACTAAGCTTGAAAGATACGCATGTCGTGATCCAAAAACGGCATGTAGAAACCCTCATCATGGTAGATAGGGTTCACGCAGAAACTGCGCGACTGGTCAATTTCGCCAAGTCGTTAAACCATCCATGGTATGCCGTCCACATCGCCGCTAATCCTGAATATGCACAGCGCGTGAATCAAGAATGGGCAGAGCGCTTTGGGGAAGAAGGTGAACTCGTGGTCATCCCATCCCCCTTCCGTTTACTAGCAGAACCGCTAGAAGAATATATTCAGGCGCGCCTAGACGCCGATCCACGCGGCTACGTACACGTGATCATGGGGCATCTTGCCATGGATACTTATTGGGAACAGGTGCTCCACTCGAACAGCGCCTTCCTGTTTAATCTTGTCCTCAGCCGCCTTGATCGAATTGTCGTGACGACGGTGCCCTATCAAATTCATCATCGGGAGGATGGCCCCGGGTATGAAACTGATGAGCGTGAAAAGGAAGACATACCGGTTGTAAACGGCTTTGAACCTGCTGAGCCAAGCGATCTGGAATGGGTTAAGAAAGGTGAGAATACGCCAGCAGAGATTGCCGGTGTAGCTGGTGAGCCAGCTACCGACAACCCAAGCACAGAACCACCACAACCTGAATAAAGCAAATGCGGGGGTCGAAATGACCCCCGCATTATTCTTGCGCCGCTTCGGTTTCCGCTGGCGGCGATTCAGGTTTGCCCAGAGGCAAACGCACAAAGAATTTCGATCCCTCGCCCAGCCGGCTTTCAACGCCAATTTGCCCGCGGTGAATTTCAACCAGCCGTTTTACAATTGCCAAACCCAGCCCCGTACCTTCGATATTATCGGTTTCAGGCCGCCGCACACGATAGAAGCGGTCAAAAATTCTAGCTTGATCCTCAGGGCTAATTCCTAATCCCGTATCCTGTATCGTCGCAAGAACGGCATCCCCGCTTCTCTCGGCCTTGATCGTCACCTTACCCTCTGGCGATGTGTACTTCACGGCATTACCAATCAGGTTGGAAAGCACTTGATTGATCGAGGTCAAGTCACCGGCGAGGTATAAATCCTCGGGTTCAACGCTAAAATCTATAGTAATCATCTTGGCTGCGGCTGCGCCGCGAATACCATCAATGCAACCCTGCAAAAGTGGCTTTATCTCCAGCGAACTGACATTCAGTTGAATACCTGACTCAATCTTGGCAAGATTCAAGAGATCGTCAATTAAGCCCCGCATATTCACGATAGAGCGCCGCGCATTCTGAATATACTCCAGCGGGCGCCCCTCAAAAGTCTGCGTTAACTGTAGCAGTTCAAGATAGCCATTCATAACCGTCAGCGGCTGCTTCAAGTCATGTGACACCGTTGAAATCAACTCGTTTTTAAGCTGGTCAGTTTCTTTGAGCGACGTAATATCTTGTAAAACAAGGATGCGGCCAATATTGGCATGCCATGAAAGCTGAGCGTTATAAGCTCGCCCATTTGGCATTTTAACTTCTTCGTTAATCGGTTGATGATAAGTGCGCGATTTCTCATAAACCTCTAGCAGCGCGGTATCTGAAAGCACCTCGGCGGCCGGTTTACCCTCATATTTACCATCCGCATAAAGGCGCAGTACAGGAATCGCTGACTGGTTCATCAACAGCACATTATCGTTTTCATCAAACACAATCACCACATCAGCAATATTTGAAACAATACGCGATAATTTCTCGCGCTCGCTGACCGTTTCGGCAAATAGACGCGCATTGTCCATCGCATTCCCCGCGCGTGCTGCCAACCGTTCTAAAAAGGTCATATGGTCGTCGGTATAGTGATTTAGCTTCCGGCTTTCAACCGAAATAACGGCAATCACCCGATCTTCTTTATTCACCGGTATGGATAAATGCGAGCGTATTTGTGCCGCCACCGGCATATAATCCGGATCGCTTGTAATATCTGGAATGTTATCCGAACGCCCCGAACTAGCGACGCGGCGCGCAATCCCCCCGCGTGACGAAGCACGCATCATAGCGCGTGTATCTGCCCGGCCTTCATAACCTAATTCAGATACAAATCGAAGCGCATTGGTCGCCTCGTCATACGTGGCAATCGTTCCACATTGCGAACCGGTATAACGCATTGCCCAGTCCAGCGTCATCTCATAAACGTGATCCGGCTCAATTTGTTCGCTAAGCTCAAGGTCTATACGCTGTAGAATCGCCAGTTCATTCATGCGGGCATTTAGCCCGGCAACGGCTTGCGTATGTAACCGGGTGTTCTTTAGCGCAATTCCCACGCCGGCGCTAAAGGCTGACAGCCATCCTTGATCAAGAGTAGAAAGCGCGCTATCTACCTCAACAAGCACTGCCGCTGTCAATTGATCACCCACAAACGAGGGAGCACCAGCCCATTTTTGCCATTGCAGCACATCAATCAATGGCTTCAAGGCTGAATTTGTTTCATCTGATGTATAGAAGCGATGTTCTGCCCAAGCTGAAATGGCCGCGTCGCTAGAATTAGCGATACTAAAACCGATAGATTCTCGGAGAGGTTGAATTGATCCCGGGGTATATCTAGTAATTCCTACCGGGCGTAGAATAATATTTCCGGTACCCGTTAGATTTTCCAAAAACAGAACAGCTGCTGATTTTGCCGCTATATTAGCGGTGACCTCCCGCAGCACTTCTTGCAGCAGCGCTTCAAAATCAAGAAGAGTCGCCAGCTTGAGTTGAAGCTGTGCCAGCGCCTGCCAATTCACCTCGACCTTTGCCTCAGCAGGGATCATCTGAGATCATTCCCAATCTGCCATAAAGCATCCGCGAAAATCGGCGCTAATAAAACTGATACATTTCCAATAGGCTAATTATAAACGCTATAAATAAAGAGTTGCTACTTTTTTGCGAGAGAACAGCCGAAAAACAATCACCGCCCTATTTCAGCGAACCGCTTCACATCAATTGTTTGAGGCTAAAAACTCAGGTATGATTGCTTAGACTTACGTGCGCTGGAGCGTGGGTATGAGCCTTAACGATATTTCCGCCCGTTTCAAAAATCAGCAGGCTGACTCTTCGCAGCAGTCGTTGGCATCGTCCACGAGTCACGCGGCAGCCGAAGAATCATTCCGTATACGCGCTCGTATGGTCGGCGTTTTAATTCGTGACGCCCGCATTAACGCGGGGCGTACGTTGGAAGACTGCGCGCAGCTTCTTCAGACGGATTCCCAACAACTAGAAGAATGGGAATGGGGCGAATCAGCGCCTAGCCTGCCAGAATTAGAAATTCTCGCCAGCTATCTGGGCGTGCCTGTCAGCCAATTCTGGAATATACATACCCTCGAATCCGAACACCGTGACACACATCGTACGCAGGATGAATATCTTGCGCTACGCCACCACATGATCGGAGCGCTGCTGCGTCAGGCAAGGGAACAGGCTGGCTTCTCAATCAGCGATATTGCCGCGAAAACGAACATCAATCCTGCCAATATCGAACGCTATGAGCTGGGTGAAATCCCCCTACCTATGCACGAATTAACCATGCTCGCCAACGCTGTGAATAAAAATCTCGATTATTTCCTCGAAAGCAGCAGCACCATTGGCGAGCTGCTGGCGTTACGTGAGAAATGGAAGCACTTCGCTGAGCTTCCAGCAGAAATCCAGGACTTTGCTGCCAACCCGCTGAATATCGGCTTCATCGAAATTGCCGCGCTACTCAGCACCATGCCCACTGATCGGCTGCGCCGTATCGGTGAAAGCGTCCTCAATATCACTTTATAAACCGAGCAGGAGTCATCCCCGTGAGCAGCGCACAGGAACTACAGGAACAGGGCGTCAAACAATTTCAGCAAAAAGAATTTGAAGAAGCCGCGCGCTTATTTCAAGAGGCGGGCGAAGCCTATGAGGCAGCCGGGCAGAAAGACATTGCCGCCGAAATGCAGGTCAATCTAGCATTAACGCGCCGATCAATGGGCGCTAATCAAGAAGCTATTGATCTCATGAGTCAGGCGCTTTCAACCTTCACTGAGCTGAACGATCAGAAACGCCGAGCGATGGTTTTAGGCAATATGGGTGGCGTTTATGTTGCATTAAATGACAAAGAACAGGCCGCCGAATGTTATCGTGAAGCTGCCGATATTTTCCAAGAATTAGGCGAAAAGAAATTACACGGAGAAACTTTGCTGGCGATTGCCAATCTGCAAATGAGCAATCGCAAAGTTGGAGACGCTGCCGCGACCTATGAGGCCGGACTCAGTGAGTTAGATAACTTAAGTGTTAGTCAGAAAATGATCAAAGGCCTCATCGGCTTTAAGAACAGCCTGACGGGCGGCGGAAAACCAGCGATTGAATCTGAGTCAGATGACGAAAACGGCTAGCCCTAAAGCTCGCTAACCTATACACTAGCGAAATGGAAACGTCAGAATCATTATGGTCAAAGCGGCGGTTGCTTTTGCAGACCGCCCTATTTTTGTTTATTTGCAGCATTTATTTGCTCACGTACAGCGGGCGCATTGAATCCGGCGATGCGCTGCGCCTATACGATGGTTTAAGCAGCTTCGTCAACTATGGCGACGCGCTGCTCGATCTGGCGGTTGAGCAGTTCCCTCCCACGATCTTTGCTCCACAAAACCCACTGCCTCTACCTGGGGTTGCCACTGAACCAGCGCAGATGATCGCAGCAGCGCCACTATTTCTACTGGCAAAATTCGCTCCCACTATCGGGCTTGCACATACCGTGTGGCTGTTTAACATCATCCTTGGGGCGCTTACCTGCTGTTTATTTTTCAGCTACGCCTTAACGTTAGGCTTCAACGAAAAAGCCGCACTTGCAGGATCAATCGCGCTAGGATTAGGCACGATTCTCTGGGTATACAGCAGCACATTTTTCCGTGAACCCTTAATGGGATTTCTCATCCTGTTTGTAGCATTTTGCCTTGAGCGATGGCGATCATTTGGCTTTCGCTCATGGCTGTGGATCGGGTTGGCGCTGGTGGGACTGGTCGGGCTGGCACTAACCAAGGCCTCGGCGCTAGCGGCTCTACCGGTATTTTTGGTGATCGTATCCCCTTCCCCTAAACAATTTAGAGAAAGCCGCGCACGGCGCGCGTTAGGGATATTCTTCGGCATTCTCGTGGGAATCGCGGCATTATATCTATTCCTCGGCTATTTCGATGCGTTCCCAGAATTTGCGGCACGTTACAACCTGCTTGACCGCCTGTTAGATACCGAGACTCGATTCCTCAACTATGCGCTAATGTCTTATCTCGTCAGTCCCGGCGGCAGTATATGGGGCACATCACCCATGCTATTGCTTGGCATTCCCGGCATCATCATTTTGGCAAGAGCAAAACGCTGGCGTTATATCGCAGCCAGCATTTTACTACTGCTCCTATTCGCCATTAGCTATGCCTTGATTAACGGGCAATACTGGTTTGGCGGGCTAAGCTGGCCGCCCCGTTTCCTCGTGCCTATTGTCCCCTTTCTCATGCTGCTCACGCTTCCAATATTTCAATGGCTCAGCCTGCGGCGCTTTGGCATCCTGGCAACACTTACGCTTTTGTTGTTCCTATACAGCATTTGGGTTCAGATTGCTGGCGTTTCGCTGCCGTGGGACAATTATATCCGTGCGCTTCCATCCGAATCAGGCGGATTTCTTGAGTGGGAAGGTGGATTTTATAATCCGGCCTATTTCCGATGGATCATCATCCCCGGTTTGTGGAGTCAAACGCAGTCAGCAGTTGCCTGGATACGCTTTGATCTAACCGGCATTTTTGTCTTACTTCTCAGCTTCAGCTCAATTTGTTTTATATGGTTACTGGCATTAGTACACAAAACACGCCAGTATGCCATCCATATCACCGTTATATTAGCGTTTGCGCTGGCAGGCATCACGATACTAGGGTTGGTACAGTTGTCGCAGACTGATGATCGCTACCGATCCTACGATCAGCCCCTGTTTAACATGCTGCCGATCATTGCCAGTCAGACAAATTCTGACGACATCATTCTTTTAAGCAACCCTAGCCTACAACCATTTTTCTTGAATTATGACAAACGTACAAGCGGCGGGCGGGTGATCGCACTCCCGCTACAACCTGGTGAACGCTCTAGCCCAGAACAACCACCTCAGATCATTAGCCACAACCCAGATCGTTTACTCACGCCAGAAACAATCCAACTAATCACCAATCTAGCGCTCACGCATGATCGACTGTGGTTGCTGGTAGATGGTGGGCCTGACTTGTGGTGGAGTACCCGCCCGGTTGAGCAGTTTATGAACGCCCATTATTTCCCCATCCAAACAATTCAAACTGGCCCGATTACGCGGCTTATCGAATACGATACCAGCAGCGCGCCAGACCCCTATGCTTTTCGCGGGCCAACTTACCCGACGAATCTCATTTTTGATGGCTCAATTGCGCTCAACGGTTTCGATCTGCCTCATGGGCTTACATATACTGCGGGCGATGTGCTGCCAATATCGCTGAATTGGTCAGCAAATACGCCAATATACTCTAATCTCACGTTCGCCCTGTACTTGCGAGATGCTTCAGGCGCGCCCGTCACGCAGCACGACTCTCAACCCGTCGGGGGTTTCGTTCCCACCAGCGCGTGGGCAATTAACGCGCCAGTATGGGATAACCGCGCATTACAATTGCCACCAGATTTACCCCCCGGCGAATATCAGTTGTGGGTGAAGGTTTACTCATTCGGCACGGATGGCACGACGCCGCTGGATTTACCGGTGCTCGGAGCGCAAACAATGGAGGGAGTCATCGGTATACTGCCCGTCACTATCAGGGTGGAATAATCTCACGTCCCACGGTTTGGCGGCGCTCAGCATCGCCCATCAATGGCTGTCGCAGCAGATTATCTTTATATTCCAACGTGTTCCATAAGATAAACCCAGTCAGCGCCAGCATACCGGCAGCGGCAGCCCAACGAGCGGCAGGCCGCCATGTTGGCGGCAAGAATCGCCAGAGACGCAGCGCAAACCCGCCAGCAAACACACACAGCATCGGTAAGATTGCCAGCACGAAACGCTCATCATACGAGGCAAACCACCACCACGCGGCGAAGAACGGCACACTTACTAATAACAGCAGCATCTGTGGCGCGGCGGCCCATCGCCGTCGCAGCAGCGTAACCCCTCCATCCACCACGCCCAACACGATCAGCCACCCTGTAAAGCCGTAAGTCCCGAACAGCGTCACGAAAATCAACAATGCGCCAATCGTTCGCTCAGCCTGTTCTGTCCACGCTGTGGGGGGAATCAGGATATTCGCTTCTAACAGATTACGAGCGTACCACGTGCCGGCAATCAGCAAGGCAGCGCCAGCAGTAATCAAAAGATGTGTTAGGCGAACGCGCCGCTGCCACAGCAAAATGATCATCCACAGCCCAAAAGAGGGCATAGCGATGAGCGCGTTATTTTTTGTCCAGGCTGCAAAACCAAGCATCAACCCTACCGCCAGCGCATCAGTCTTGCGCCCGTGATCCCACAATCGCAGGCCAAAAACTGCCGCCAGCGCCAGATATAAGGCCATCGGCAAATCGGTATAGCCAGAAGTCGCCCAGCTTCCATAGGTCGGCGTCAATGCCAGCAGCAGCGCCGAAAGCCAGCCAACAGCTTCACCACCAGCCCGATTGCCAAGATGAAACACCGCCGGCAAACAGGCCACTGCAAGTATCGCCGGAACTAGTTTCGCTAGATAGTCATTTTCCCAACCTGATGCAAGATAAACATAGCCATAATTCATCTGAATCAGCATCGGATAGGCTTCATACAAGGTATTCTGTCCTTGTAATCGAATTAGACCGCCTAGTTGTGCTATCTGAGCAGCTTGCGGCTGATAAATAGCCATCGCATCATCACGAAACAGCGGCCATAAGGCCGTGTCTATCAGGATCATCATCCCGACTGCCCCCAAGATAACAAGCGCAAAAATACGCCAGCTATTCAGAACAGGCCGGATCGTTTTGGGTCGCCACTTCCAGTAGAGATAAGCGCCCGGCATCAACAAGCAAATAGTTACGATAAAAATGGCGGGAGCCGAAAACGGGAAACCAAGCAGCCCCATCCACAACATCACGACCGAAAGGATTCCAAAGGTGATCGCTGGCGTTACCGCAGCGGTCAGCGCAATGGATACCGTTTTCCCATCACGGCACAATACCAATACCGTAGGAACGGTCAACAAAAGCAGTACGGCAAGAGAAAGATACGCGAGCAGCGTTTCCAATCTCCGTCTCCAGCATTTCTAAATAACCCGTGGCAATGGTAGCATATTGACGGCAAACAACCCTAACAGAATTCGTAGCCGCGAAGGGACGTCAGTTTGAACAGTGGTGCTGAACGCAAATGGGACTACGCTGTTATCGCCCTGTGGCTGATCGCAGCGTTTCTAATAGTGAATATTTCACAACTGCATATGCACCCGGATGAGGAGCTTTCCTATCGCTCTGCCGAAGGCGATTTCGCGTTTGTCATCCATTACCAGCAGTCTTATCAAGATAATCAGGCGCCTGGTTGGTTTCTCGTGTTCTCAGCATGGCGCTGGTTAGTCGGCGATTCAGAGTTCACCAGCCGGATACTCGGCATTTTGCTGGTGCTACCCGCTTTGGCGCTAGTTTATAAGATCGGCTGTAGGGGTTTTGGCAAAAAATCCTACGCCGGCATTTTTGCCATTCTGCTGCTGATCGGTAACGGGCTGTTCTTTCAATATGCGCTGGATATTCGCCCCTATCCAATGGTGATGTTGGTCGCCGCAGCCTCAGTGCTGGCCTTACAAAGCTGGCTGTTCAAGCCTATAGCCAGAAATGCGCTGTGGTACGGTCTATCCATTGCCGCGATGCTGTACGTTCACTATCTACTCGCCCTCTTCGTCTTGGCACAGGCGCTCTATATCCTGTTTTCCGGCAAGTTGAGCCGCAAAATCATATGGCAGGGGGTAGTAGCCGTCGGTATCGCCGCGCTGCTCTTTTTGCCATGGTTCCCCACCTTTTATCAGCAGGTGATGGGGCTGCGAGAAGTTGAAGGGCAATCCGGCACGATCCGCGGCATCGCGGGCATCGGCGTAAGCACTTTCACCACAGATGAGCGCGCAATCAATGACCTGATTCAACTGGCGACCAACGGTTTGCCTCTGTTATATGCGGGCATCATTGCTGGCGGCACCCTACTGCTCTGGCGTCGCTCTGCCTATTGGCTGGCTTTCACGTGGGCAGTTGTAACCCCGGCAGTTTACTTACTCGTTAATTTGATCATGGCCGTTTATGCCCCGCGTTTCGTCAGCCACGCGCTGTTAGGTTTCGGGCTGGTATTAGGCGCTGGCTGCGCTGCGCTGCCCGGACAATGGCGATTCATCCGTTCTGGCTTTATCGTGATGATCGGGATCATCCTCATTCAGCTAATCACATTCCCATCACAAATACCCCAGCGCGTCCCCTATCGGGATATTTTTCGCGCCATGTCTGCCGAAGCCCAACCGGACGATGCTGTTTTACTCCATCATGCAGGCGAAACTGACGGTTTTGTAAACTGGCAAATTCGCCATTATCTCGCGCCAGAGCTGCAAGTTGGGGTAACGACAGATGCAGAATCAGCATTAGAGCATCGCCGCATCTGGTTCGTCAGCGGTGAACTGCTCACTGACGAAGTTCAATCCTTATTCCATACACTGGAAGCAAGCCATCCAGTACAACAAGTACTCGGAGATTGTACCCGTTCATGGTGCTATGTCGCCCAATTGATGGAGTCGCCGCCTGAAATAACACCGGTTATCTTTGGTGAAACATTACCCTTCTACGGCGCTGATATCGATTCCATTAGCGCAAACAACATCGAAATACGCCTCTGGTGGCGGGCTGTCCAAAGCATACCTTCCGATTTTTCTATTGGCTTGCAT
>DAOTUZ010000009.1:0-14184 GCA_034437295.1 Anaerolineae bacterium
CAACTACGAGATTCATGCGGTCACACATCGGCACATCACCAATACCCGCTTCTTGTGACCAGCGGTTAGTTACACCTTCCAACAGCACATTAACGCCGGTAGGGGAAAGCTGATTTCGAATTTCATCCAGCAGCGCGCAGAAAATATGCTGGTAATTATTGGAAAACTGCTCCCGTGCCTTACCTGATAGGGCGTAAACGTGCTGCGGCCTACCGGGCGATGATCGCCGTCGCAGTTGAGGCGCGGCAATCAAGTCTTCTTCCTGAAGGCGCGTTAAATGATGCCGAACAGTCACTGATGTTATTTCATCGCCACGCTGTTCACGAAGTTGTTCAACAATTTCGTCTACGGTGGCAAATCCCCGATGGCGCAGAATATCAAGGATGAGACGTCGTGTTTCTTGCATTGCGGTGCCATTTCTATTATGTCCATTAGAGAAATTGTAGCACTATCAATTTTCTGGTGTCAATTCGCGTTGACGTAGCGGCGGGGGTTGTGTTAGCATGTCAATCCGCTCATATTTCTATTTATCAGGGAGCTTACCTTGCCTGATTCTGTCGCTTTTCAGGGAGTTCATGGCGCTTATTCCGAACAGGCGCTGAAACAACACTTTGGTGATAGCGTTGATATTTTCCCCTGCAATGATCTAAATAAACTTTTTGAGACTATCAACAATGGCACAGTACGTTACGCCATTCTGCCAGTCGAAAATGCGCTGGCTGGCGCAGTACAGCAAGCCTACGAATTATTGATGGACTCCGACTTGCGTATACAGGCAGAGGTGATACTGCATGTTCATCACGCGCTGCTTGCGCCTAGCGGCACTCAAATTAAGAATATCAAGCAGGTGCGCTCGCATCCTCAGGCGCTAGCCCAATGCAGTCACTTTCTGAAACGGAACGGATTCACTCCAATGCCGTGGTACGACACCGCTGGATCGGCGCAGGATCTTGCCGCAGAACCAGTTGAAGCAACGGCGGTAATTGCCAGTGAGCTGGCCGGTAAACTCTATGGTCTGGAAGCATTAGCCACCCAGATTGAAGATGTTCCTTTCAACTACACGCGCTTTTTTGTTTTAGGGCACGATGATCCTCCACGCGGGGAATTCAGCAAAACCTCGCTGGTATTTGCAACCCGCCACCGCCCGGCGGCGCTCTACGAGTGTCTGGGCGAGTTTGCCGAGCGTGGATTGAACCTCACCAAGATCGAGTCTCGACCGCGCCGGAATCGCCCGTGGGAACCTGTTTTCTTCCTCGACTTTGAGGGACATTGGCAGGATCAGAATTGTCAGGAAGCTCTGGCACGCCTGCTCCAGCGGGCATCGTTCGTTAAAATGTTGGGGTCATATCCCGCTTTTCGGGTCGAATCAGTGGGTATATAAGCACTAAAGGCATTCAATTATGGAAAAACTGCCAGTCGCTATCCTTGGCGCAACCGGCGCAGTGGGGCAGCGGTTCATCCAACTACTTGAGAATCACCCCTGGTTTGAAGTTTCTGAACTAGTGGCCTCAGACCGCAGTGCAGGCCGCGATTATGCGGATGCGGCACGCTGGGTGCTGGATGGAGAGCCGCCCACCAGAATACGTAACATGCGTATCAAGCCGCTTGACTCGAACTTAGAGTCGCCGCTGGTATTTTCCGCGTTGCCGAAAGAAGCTGCTGATCCGCATGAACTCCGATTGGCAAGTGCCGGGCATGTGGTTTGCACTAACGCATCGCTCAATCGCATGCTCGAAGATGTGCCGCTGCTGCTGCCGGAAGTAAATGCTGGGCATCTCGCGCTGATAGATATTCAGCGCGCCAATCGTGGCTGGACAACCGGCGCACTGATTGCTAATTCAAACTGCACGATTATGCCAGTGGTCATGTCGCTTGCGCCGCTGCGCCAGTTTGGCATCGAGCAGATCATGATCGTCAGCGCGCAAGCCATTAGTGGGGCAGGGTATCCCGGCGTCTCGGCATTGGACATTCTGGACAACATCATCCCGTATATCGGCGGCGAAGAAGACAAGATGGAAACTGAGTCCCTGCGTATGCTCGGCACACTAAATGACGATCACGTAGAATGGCTGCCCGCGGTTGTGAGCGCCACCTGCAATCGCGCATCGGTTATTGATGGTCACCTTGTGAATCTTTCCGTTTCGCTAAAAAGTGAACCGGGGTTGGACGATATACTAGAAGCATGGGCGCAATTTAGAGGCGGCGATCCAGTTCCCTTATTGCCCAGCGCGCCCAAAGAGCCGGTCCATTACTTTGAACAACCAGATCGCCCGCAGCCGAGGCGTGATCGTAATTACGGTAAAGGCATGACCACTACCATTGGCCGATTACGTGAATGCCCCCTGCTTGGCTACAAATTTGCCGCACTCTCACACAATACTATTCGTGGCGCGGCTGGTTGTAGCATTTTGAATGCCGAATTAATGGCCGCTAAAGGATATGTTACGGGGTTTTATCCGGAGATCGTCGCCAGCAACCCCGAAGCTGTAATGTCATAAAAAAGCCTGCGCAGCAAACTGATGCCGCAGGTGTTTTCAGTTGTAACTCATTGGTTGTGGAGGATGTTTCAATGCGCGTATTCATCGCAGGAATAGACGGTTATCTGGGCTGGAGTTTAGCCCAGTATCTTAGCGCCAGAGGGCATGAAGTTGCCGGCGCAGACACCTTTTTTCGCCGCGCATGGGTAGAAGAAGTTGGCAGCGTAAGCGCATTGCCCGTCTATTCCATAGACGAACGGTTGAACGCATTTGCCGAACGTTATGGCAAACCCCTTAATTTCCGCGCCGGCAGTTTGATGGATTACGAATTTTTAGCCGGGTATCTGGCCGACTTCCAGCCCGACGCTATCGTCCATCTTGGCGAAATGCCGTCCGCGCCATACTCGATGATTGACCAGCAGCACGCTGCGTTTACCCAGCAAAACAATGTGATTGGCAGCTTGAATCTGTTGTGGGCAATGCGCGAAACCTGCCCCAATGCCCATCTGGTCAAACTAGGCACAATGGGTGAATATGGCACACCAAATGTAGATATTCCCGAAGGCTTCTTTGAGGTCGAATTTCGCGGACGAAAAGATTACATGCCATTTCCCCGTCAGGCCAACAGCTTCTATCATTTAACAAAGGTTCATGACACCAACAACACCATGTTTGCCTGTAAAACATGGGGATTACGCTCAACAGATATTATGCAAGGCGTAGTATTCGGCACACGCATAGATGAAATGGGCGACGACCCCCGCCTATGCAGCCGGCTAGACTTTGACCAATGCTTTGGCACAGCAATCAACCGCTTCGCATGTCAGACGGTGATCGGCCATCCGTTAACAGTATATGGTAAGGGTGGGCAAACGCGGGGATTCTTGCCCCTGCGCGACTCCATGCAATGTTTGACTATCGCGATTGAACATGAGCCTCAAGCCGGGGAATATCGTGTATTCAATCAGTTTGAAGAATGCTATACAGTTGAGGAATTGGCGCAAAAAGTACAGCAGGCGGCAAATGAAGTTGGCATTGATGCCGAGATCGCTTACTATGACAACCCGCGCACTGAGCGGGATACGCATTATTACAACCCGGATCGGCAGCACTTAATTGATCTGGGCTATGTACCGACGCATGACGTAGTTGCTGAAGTGAAAATTATGCTTCAGGATTTACTTCCGCATCGTGAGCGTATCATGGAAAAACGCGATATTCTGGTACCAGATATTCGTTGGAACGGCACACGCCGTCGATCCGAATTAATTGCAGTTACCTCGCCGTAATACACAAAATTACGGTTAACTGGCGGGGTTGCTCAGATATTCCGCTAAATTCGGTTTTGATGATGGGGGCAAGGCGGGAAAACTTTGCCCCTGTTGATTTATATTGGGCGAGCAAGAGTGAGGTTTTTCGATGGTTCAGTTCCTTGAACTGGCTGCGCTTTCTGATGAAGATCGCGCGCGTTTGCTGCGCCGGGCAGAAACAGATATTCGCGATCTGTTCCCATTAGCACAAGGCATCATTGATCAGGTACGTCAGCGTGGCGATGACGCGGTGGTTGAATTTGCCCGCCGCTTTGACGCGCCGGAATTTCAAGCCAGCATGATAAGGGCAACCCCTGAGGATTTCGCCGCTGCGCGTTCGGCAGTCGCGCCTGAGGTAGTTAACGCTATCGAACAGGCACACACCAATATTCGCAAATTTCACGAAGAACAACTTCCAGAGTCAATGTGGTTTACCCAGATTCAGCCGGGCATCATGGCTGGCGAAAAAATCACCCCCATCACCAGCGCCGCGCTTTATGTACCGCGAGGGAAGGGCGCTTTCCCCAGCGTTATGCTGATGCTGGCAACGCCTGCGCGTGTCGCAGGTGTTCCGCGTGTGATGGTAGCAACGCCCCCAGCGCCGAACGGAAAAGCTGACGCTGCTTCACTGGTTGCGGCTGAAATTTGCGGGGTAGATGAAGTGTATGTAATTGGCGGCATTCAGGCGATAGCAGCACTGGCCTATGGCACAGAAACGGTACCGAAAGCGCAAAAGATCATCGGGCCGGGCAGCAGCTATGTAACTGCGGCCAAGCGGCTGCTATTTGGTGTTGTGGATGTTGGGCTTCCGGCTGGCCCCAGTGAAGCGATTATATTGACTGATGAAACTATTGATCCTCGTCTTGCCGCGCTAGATTTACTGGTAGAAGCAGAACACGGCCCGGAATCAGCGGCGATACTGGTTACACACAGCCGCGAAATTGCAGAACAGGCAGCAGCCATGCTACCGCAGTACATCGCTGAATTGCCAGAATGGCGGCGCAATTTTGTCGAAAATGTGCTAGATAACTATGGCGGTATCTTGCTCACAAATTCACTTGAAGAATCAATTGCCTTCGTAAATGAATATGCGCCAGAGCATCTTGAAGTGCTGACCGCCGAACCGTTTGTTACGCTCCAGGAAATTCACAATGCTGGCGAAATTTTATTGGGAGCCTCAACGCCCATTCCGACGGCCAATTATTGTCTTGGCTTGAATGCGATCTTGCCAACAGGCGGCTTTGCTCGTAGTTTCTCATCTGTCAGCATCTGGGATTTTCTGAAACGCTCTGGAATCGGCTATTTATCAAAACAGGGCTATACTGCGTTACATGGCATCACTGCAACACTGGCAGATTACGAGGGGTTTCCAGCACACGCAATGGCAATCCGAAAACGCAATGAAATCTTTGGGCTATGAACATATTAGAGCGTGTTCAACAGCTGCAATTTGAGGATAAGGCTGAAGCTGAAGCGCTGCTTCTATCCTTCCTACGTGAAACGCTTGAACTGGATGTTTCGACAGTTGAATTACGCCCGCTAGCCGTATCGCTTAATTCCTTCAATGGATTTCTCACCCGCAGCGATGGGCAGCGATTATTCTTCAAAACCCACATCGAGCCGGGCGGCATTATTGATGAATATTATAATGCCGGCCAGTTAGCACAGGCGGGTTACCCTGTATTGCAGCCGGTTTACAGCTCCACTGAAAGTGGCAAACAGCTTCTTATTTACGAAGTCATTGATCAGCCCTCAGTATTTGATATTGCATGGCAGATAGACAATGGCGCAGATCAAAAGGCCGAGGCGTTAACCGGGGCGCAGCAGCGCGCGGACGATGCCTTGTTTGAAATTTATCTGCGTACACTGGAACCACAAAGTGAGGAATCTGCCGCAAAGGCGCCTGTACACCAGCTTTTTCATCACAGGCTTATAGGCGGTCGCTTCCAGCAATTCTACGGCAGTACTGGAGAAGAGGTCGCCTTAAAATTTCCTGATGGCGATCCGACTACTATGGCCGACGTTCGAAAAGCGCAATGGGAAATCAACGGCCAGCAGTATCATCTTTCCCTTGATGAACTGGTCACTTCGGCATCTTCTCATTTAGATCCGCAGCAGGCTGGCGCTTCGGTCATCGGGCATGGCGATGCGCATAACGGCAATTTATTCTTCAACGAATCGACGGGAAGCCTTACCTATTTCGATCCGGCCTTTGCTGGGCGCCATCATCCACTGCTTGATCTTGCAAAACCGCTGTTTCACAACGTCTTTGCTATGTGGATGTACTTTCCCAAAGAGACCAATGATGAGTTATTCCTTGATGTTTACCGCCACGTAGACGAGTGGCAAATTGAATATGAATATCCCCTGTCGCCAATTCGCGAAATGTTCTTTGAAAGTAAAATTGAGCGCGTACTCAGTCCATTGATCATCGAGTTGGCAAGGCAGAACACGCTTCCTCAAGACTGGCGGCAGTATTTGAAGATGGCATTGATGTGCTGCCCGCTGTTGACTATGAATTTAGCCGATCAGGAACGTTTTCCACCCGCAATTTCATTTTTAGGCTTAGCAATGGCCGTTGAAATGGGCGGCGAAAGCTATCGCCAACGCAGTTTGATTGATCGTGCTCTGGATGAGGTAGAGCGGCGGTTAGCCTAGCGCGGCCTGAAGCTGCGCGAAGGTTGGCGACTCATGCAAAAACACATAACGCACCGGCACTGCGCTCATATGTGTTGCGCCAACAGCCCGAAGTGATTCAATCGCGGTCAGCAACAATTTTCCCGGCACAATCAAGGTGGCAGTAAACCACTGGTTGGAATCGTTCTTCGCCGCCCCGAAAATTGGCGCAACTGTCGGCCCCTGAAGCCCGCGTGTAAGTGGATTCGCGGCAATTTTTTGACCAATATCCTCTGCGCTTATTCCAGCAATATTCATCGTGATCTGAGTATAGGTTTTACCCAGTAAGGCCCCATCAATATGTTCAAGCAAAATGCGCGCGGCCTGTAAAGCTTCAGGATGTTCTTTAAGCATCCGACGGTTGCCAATCAAGCACGCCTGCGAATTGATGATCACACCGTCAAGCAGCGGTTTCAGGTGATTTTCACGCAGCGTGGTGCCAGTTTGCACCAGATCGACAACAATATCAGCATAACCAATTGTTGGCGCAGCTTCGATTGCCCCTTCAGCGGCTACGATACTGAAGTGATGGATTCCGTTTCGGTGTAGAAATTCACGAGTTTGGTTTGGATAGGTTGTGGCAACCTTCAAGTTGCGCATCTTCGCCTCACGGAAGTCTAGCGCCACCTCCGCGAGATCTATCATATTTTCAACATCAATCCATGCTTCTGGCACCGCAACTACCAGCTTGCAATGACCATAATTTAGATTGTCGTGAATGACGATGATGTCATCACTGCCATATTCAGCAATGACATCTAAACCGGTAATCCCAAGTTTAGCTGTGCCATCGGCAACTTTGTACAGCACATCAATAACACGCTGGAATAGCACGTCGATCATCGGAACGGCGGGTATCGTGCCAATGTACTGGCGCGGATTAGGTTTATCAACCCGCAGGCCACAATCTTGCAAAAAGCTCATTGTCGGCTCGGCAATCGCGCCTTTGCTAGGCAGCGCAAACATCACTCGATTCATGAGGCAGCCTTATCTTTCAGCGAGTCTATGAGAGATCGAATGTCATCTATAGCGTATGGTTTTGAGTCAACAATCAGATGCTCACCCTGTAGGTGATATGCGTCATGAGAAGTTTCTTCAACAACCGCGACGTTTTGGCCGTAACGCCTCAGCGCTTGCGACCAGCGCACAGCGGCGGTGAGATCGGAAGCGGGCGTAAGCTGAATTTTGAGCGCTTGGGGTTGATCGCCTGCTGTAATTTCGTCATCAGAAACGATGTTGTTCAGGTAAAACGCCAGTCCAACGGCGGGAACTTCGCTAGCAGCGCCAAGCAGGGCAGCAAAGTCATCATAACGGCCACCACCTGCAAATATTGCTCCGTTCACCCGAAGTTCAAAGACGATGCCGCTGTAATAATCCCAACTACGGGCAAGTGCCGGCTTGATCACCAACTTCTTCGGATCAATGCCATAGGCAAGCACCATCGCAGCGACCTGCTGAATTTCGTCGGTCAGCATTTGCGCCTGTTCATTAACTGCCGGAATTGCCAGAATAGATTCTCGCCAATTTTCGCTGTAACCAACGATCATTGATGCGTATTTCACGAGGAAGTTAACCGCCTCAAGCAGGTTTTCGTGTCTCACATAACGCTGTTGTTTGCGCAGTAATCGCTCGAGGATATCATCCCGTGATCGACCACCTACAGGGGCGATGTCTGGACGGGTGGTGTCCATAAGTGCCTGTAATATTCGCGACTGATCTTCGTGTCCGTCATGACTGCTGAGGCCGGAAGGCGGGATGAATTTTTCTAGCCAATGGTGCAGCGTTTCGGCAACAAGCGGTTCCCGCTGATGATTCAGATAGTTCAGCAGCAGTCGTTGGGCGCGTGTATCTAACCCAAATTGATTCAAGAGATAGCGCGTTAATCCTACGTGGCCGATGGTGATTTCGTAATCAGCAATCCCCATTCGCTCAGCCGCTAGCCCTGCCAGCGCGATAATTTCTGCTTCTGCATAGCGGCCGGGCATGCCAAGCAGTTCTGCGCCTACACTTTCACTCTGAAGTCTATTCTGAGCCGGGTTATCTTCAAATACTGGCCCATTGAATGACCAACGCGCTGCATTTTTCTCTGCCCCGCTTTGTAAATACGCTGCTATTGCCGGGGAGGTAAACTCTGGGCGCAGCGCTAGAAGTTCGTCCCGATGCTCAAGAGTCAGTAAATGATCCGCAATTTGATCGCCGGCACGGGTCAAAAACAGCTCAGCGGGCTGCAAGATGGGCGTTTCAATACGCTCATAGCCGAACTCTGCCAGTAAATTCTCGATAATTTCAACGCTGCGACGAATGATGGACACTTCGCGTATGCGATCTGCGATCGCTATCAATTTAGCACTCCAGAGTTACACCGGAAGCTAACATGATAGCGTTTTTCCTCAGGCAATCAATGCCTGACCGAAACCATAATTTTCAGCAATCAATATCAGGTTTCGGATGTTTGATCGCGATAGATGCCGCTTGAATACACGTATACTGCAGCGCCCGTATCATTTGGCACTTCAAAATCAAATTCCACAGACGCCCAGTTATACAGCCAGAAGGAATCCGTGACCGAGAGATTTACGCATCCGTGGCTGTGTCGATAACCAAATCCGTCGTGCCAATAGGTGCCATGTAAGCCGATGTCGTGATCAAAGTACATCGTCCATGGAACCTCTTCTAGAAAATAGAAATCTGGCTGGCCGGCGGCGCCGCTCATGATCGTGCGATCATAGCGAATGTAAATATTAAACACGCCTTCATTGGTCGGCCATTCTGCCAGCCCTGAAGAGACAAGTGTAGCAAAAACAGGCAAATCGCCATCATAGGCAATCACAACCTGCTCGTATAAATCTACGCTGATCCAGCGGCGGGTATCAACACCTTCTGGCCGTTCGACAGGAATCATCTTAGCAATCAATGTCTGATGAACCCATTGATCAACGCCTACCTGATACCAGCGCCAACCATCAATCTCGACGTTGGTATACAAATTGACGAGTGTGTAGCGCATTAAGGGCAGATCAGTATCCAGCGGTTCTGCACCGGGGGTACGGCTAGGAACAACATGAATCAGTATCCAGCCCATAGGGTAGGGTAGTTCACCATCGGGCAATAACACCCCGGTGAACCGTGAAGGCAGCACCTGCGTAAGTGCCTCAGAGCGTACCCATTCCCCGACATTAATTTGTGTCCATTCGCCTTCAGGGGCAAAAGTCGTCACAAAATTAAAGCCGGCATCCAGTGTGCGCGTGGGCGATCCGTGAGGCGCATCGAATATTTCGATTGCCCCCTGAACACGTTGATAGCGGCGGTCATAAAGCAGTTCTTCATTTGCCGCTAGTACGGTCACTGCTGGCGCAGGATATGCCGCGATTTCCTCTGCGCTAATGCCGGCCGCGGTTAACTGCTCATGAAGGCAGTCTAAACACACAGTTTCCTGCGCTGCAGCAGGAATGAAGCCAATAAGGCTAAAACCAATAATCAATAAAGAGAGACCTATCAGTTTACGCATACGACCATCCACAACTCTGTTTCTTTGAACGTAACATATTCCGCTAAAACCATGCCGACGTTTGCCTGACGATTACAGTATCCCAACCAGACGCGCCGTAATCACCTAATTTCCCGTGAATTTTGATCTTAATTGTTGGCATAAATTCTTACTCTTATTCTATACTTAGAAATGGAGTATTCGTGTGACGTGCAGCCCAACCATCAGGAGACTGATCCATGAAACGAATTTTACGAGGAACACTGCTTCTTGGGATTTTCCTCCTCATCATGACGATGAGCGCCGTAGCGTTTGCTGCGCCGGCAGAACAAACACCCGCGCTCCCTATTCTCGTTGTGAATACTGGCGCGCTAAACGTACGCAGTGGCCCCGGCCCGCAATTTACCGTGATTACTAGCGTAGTAGGCGGTACTGAACTGCCCGTGCTGGGTACAAACCCTTCAGGCACATGGGATCTGGTTTCAACTGCCGCGGGCAACGGCTGGGTAGATATCGCCTTTACACTTCCGCGCGGAGATTTCCGTTTCATTCCTGTTGTTGATGTATTGGCTCCGCCAGTTTCGGTGATAACCCCGCCGGTCACCATCGGTATCCCTGCAACCAACGAAGTGCCAGTTCCCGTTTTGGAACCACCTCGTATCATAGTGAATACTGGCCGTTTGAACGTACGTACTGGCCCCGGCCCGCAGTTCTCGACTCTGGGCAGCGTTCCCGGTGGCACAATTCTCGACGGTCTCGCATCCACGCCCGATGGGCTGTGGTATTATGTTGAAAGTCCGCTGGGACGTGGTTGGGTATATGGAGAGTACACATTGCTGCGCGGCTTCTTTGATAACTTCGCAGTTATTGGTTACTAAAAATCAGAAAGCAGTAGGGCAGAGATAAATGCACATTGTCTACGTTGAGGACAATCTTGCCAACGTCGCACTCATTGAACGTATCTGTCAGATGAATGACGACCAACTTTCTACATACGCCGATGCGGAAACGGCGCTTGCAGGAATACATCCTGGGGAGTCCGATTTAATTTTGATGGATTTGCATCTTGGCAATCGCAGCATGGATGGGTTGCAGTTAACCCGCTTACTGCGGCAGAAAGGTATTGGTGAGCCTATTGTGGCAATCACCGCTTACGATACGATGGGATTTGGCGATCAGTATGCCGCCGCGGGATGTGATGTGTATGTGCGAAAACCAGTATCTATCCGCAGCATGCTGAATCTGATCAATCAATATCGTTATTAAACGATCAGGCGTGCAATTCTTCTCAAACATAAGGCGCCCTAAACGGGCGTCTTGTGTTTGCCCCACGGAATCACGACGCCCCTCACTTTTCCGGCGCGGCAGTAAAATTCTAGTTGTATGCTAAAGCGGACTTTCATTTTCACACTCAATGCGGGTTGATATCATGCCCTTTGGTCGATTACCGTCGTTACTTTTTAGCGCAATTGTATTATTGATTACGGTAAGCGCACCGCTAAACGCGCAAGGATTAGAACCCACACTAGAAGAAATACCCGCAGCTATAGCGCCGATTATTGAGGGTGACTATGACATCTTGAACTTTTTACTGCTGGGCAGCGATACCACACACCCAACGAATGCTGGACGTACCGATGTCATCATCGTGGTTTCAGTGAACCAGACTGCGGGGACAGTGTCTCTGCTCTCTATTCCCCGCGATCTATATGTATATATTCCTGAAATCGGCATGAATCGCATCAATACGGCTTATGGTTTTGGTGAACAGCAGCTAGGTGCAGGGCAGGGGCCTCAAAGCTTGATCAATACTCTTGAATATAACCTTGGCCTAGAAATTGATTATTATGCGCGGATCAACTTCACGCATTTTCGGCAGATTATTGATGATCTGGGCGGGCTAGATATTGCAGTTGACTGCGCTATTGAAGATTGGCGTTTGATCGAACCAGACATGGATCCAACCCTCGAAGAAAATTGGGCGATGTTTACACTGCCCGTTGGTTTTCGTCATATGGATGGCGATTTGGCGCTGTGGTATGCGCGCAGTCGCCGTACCAGCAGCGATCTAGATCGCGGGCGAAGGCAGCAGGCACTTTTACGCGCAGTATTAAGCCGGATTCGTGACCTGAGCATGCTTGATCAGGTCACCGACGTTTGGCCGCAGTTGATTGAAATTGTTGAGACGAACATCCCTTTAAACGTAATACTTGGGCTGATCCCTATAGGTGCGGCGCTGGATAGTACCGCGATAGCTTCTTATACTTTTCGCGCTAATCAAGAGGTTCGCGGCTGGACATCTCCTCAAGGCGCCAGCGTACTCTTACCAGATCAGGCGGCGATCGCGGCGCTGGAGCAGCAGATGTACCAGCCGCCAACAACTTATCGGCTAACCGCAAGCAGCCCGCGTGTTCAGGTAATCAATGGCAGCGGTATTGCCGGCATGGATCGAGTAGCCGCATCCCGGTTGGAATGGGAGGGTTTTCTGGTTAGCGTGGCTGAGCCATTGGCAGCATATTCGCCACGCACCTCTATTATTGATTATACCGGGCAGGTGAAAGGCGGCAGTTTAACGCTCTTGCAAAATGTGCTGCGGTTGGGCGATGAAGATATTTTGCCCGATCCGGTGGCGGCGCGAGAATTTGATTATCAGGTCGTGATAGGCGGTGATTATTTCCCGTGTACTTACAACGTAGTTCAGCCCTCCAGTAATTAGGCCCTTGGCTTGGGAATAACCGCACCATTTGAACGGTTGATGATGATCGAACTAAAGGCGTCACCTTTATCAGCGGGCAAACTAACCGTCAAAATAATATTTTCAGCAAAATTTTCGCTCACAATTTTCCCCTCATAAGCCGCAATTTCCCGTGTTGCAGTTCCATAAAAAGCGTAACTTATGATCAGTTCAAACGTAGAGTATTCAATTTTTTGTTTAGTCGGCAAAACGGCGAGAATTTCCTTTGCCGCATCACCATAGGCTTTCACAAGCCCGCCGGTACCCAGCTTGGTGCCGCCAAAGTAGCGAGTAACGACGATCACAATATCGCCTAGATTACTGCCCCGCAGAACTGCCATAATCGGTGGGCCAGAAGTTCCAGAAGGCTCACCATCATCGCTCATACCCTCCTGAATACTGCTGCCATAGCCAGCGCGAAAGGCATAGACGTGATGGGAAGCATCAGGATAAAGCCTTCGGCGCACGTTGATAAACTCACGGGCAGTCGCCACCGTCTCAGCGAAGCCGGCAGCAGCAATGAATCGTGAGTTCCCCCGAACAATGACATGTTCTGTAGTGCTTGCGGGAATATGATAACCAGATGCCATTTATGACGGATCAGGGTTAGAGTGTACATACATTCGGAAAACAGGCGGCTCGATCACAAGCTGTTTATCAGCGCGGTTAACGCGCAGCAGTCGTTTTTGCACAAGCATATTGACCGCCAATTCAGTTTCTGTACTAACGGTATACGGATGCAGCTTCGTAACTGCTTTGAGCACGTATTGTTCAGAACGGTTCAAACCAGACCAAATGCTGGCACATTCGGTCTTTACAGCCTGATTAGCGATCAGAATTTCGGCTATGCTTTCAGCGTGATGTGTACCCCAATCCGTGATATTTGCATCGACGAGGGCATTAAATCCGCCCCGCAGCAGCCCAGCGAAGCGGCCTGTTGCCTCTAGCAGCAGGGCATTTGCCAGATCAGGTAATATTTTGCCGCGTCGGCGGGAGATCGAGGCGAGCATCTGCCTCCCATCAGCCTCATTATAGGGGCCAACGTAGATCACGTTATCTGTAAATAGCTCGACAAACGGTTCCATATCCAGCAGCGGCAGCTTATAACGCTCCACGAGGACGGGAATAGGGGAGCGACTGAACACCGTGTAGATGAAATTTGATTTATGACTGTCTCGCAAACCCCGCAAAATCTGGAAAAACTTGGGCGGCATTTGCCGTAAAAGCTCCTCGAATTCGTCGAAAACAAGGATGATTTTCAGGTTTTTACGCAGAAAATACTCTAGCCCAAGCTCTAGATAGCGCACACCCATATAAGAAAACAGCGGGTTATTTCCATCCTGCAGCATCTGATAGGCATCATAGAATCGCTTTGCTTCATCCTGTGATAATTGTGGAAAGGGATACAGTGCCAGAAAGAGACGATGCATAATGAGTTCAAACCCTACATTGAACCGCGCAATCCGGCTCATTTTCAAGATGTGATTTTGCGTTCGGCTG
>DAOTUZ010000010.1:0-14731 GCA_034437295.1 Anaerolineae bacterium
TATCGGCGGGGAACTGCGCGCGGGTGACGATGCTTCTGAAGCGGAGGTGTTTCAAACCGGAGAACTACCGCTGCTGCCGTTTCGCACCCACCGCGAGGCGATTTCTCAATGGCTGTCGCGGGTGCAGTCGCCGCATAAAGCCCCCGCTGCGCCTGAAGATGAAGCGCCGAATTTCTTCATTCGTTCGGCAGAATCTCGTGATGCGAATGAGATTATGGCGCTGCTGGCGCTCATTCCGGCCAATCGTGAACTCGAACGTGAAAGCTGGCGTGAGGTGTTTCAGCGTATCCGTGAAACAGACTCGATTGAGATATTCGTCGCTGTCGCCAAGCAGCAGCCCCCGCTGGTAATCGGCTTTGTGGCGCTGACAATTGTGCGCGCACTTACCGAAAGCCGCGGGTTAATTAATGACATGGCGGTGTTGCCCACTTATCAGCGGCGGGGAGTTGGGGCGGCGCTGCTCGAAGCGGCCATGCGCCGCGCAGAACGCCTGAATTTACACTTGTTGATGATCAACGAACAGCGCGCCAATGATCGGGCGAAAGCCTTCTATGCTGCGCTCGGCTTTGATGAAGAATCCTATATGAAGTTGAAGCTGAAACGCTCGAATTGAAACAGTAAGTTAACGAGACCCGGTTTTCGGATAGATGACACGCTAGACCCATATCCCGATCTAACGCGGGATTGTAAGAGCGCGCCTACGCCCGCGCCCATAGACACAGATTGTATCTTTGTATATTGGAGATTTTCATCATGCCCCTGTTTGATATGCCGCTTGAAGAATTGGTTCAGTATCGCCCTGAACGGGTAGAGCCTGCTGATTTCGACGCCTTTTGGGCAGAAACGCTGGCCGATGCCCACAGGCAGGCCGCGCCGCCAATATTTGAGCGCGTGAATTCTGGCCTCAAAACGGTGGCCGTTTACGATGTTACTTTTTCTGGTTATGGCGGCCAACCGATCAAGGGGTGGTATCTTGAACCAGTAGGTACGAATGGCCCTCTGCCCGCCGTGGTTGAGTTCATTGGCTATGGCGGTGGCCGTAACCTGCCGCTAAGTTATTTGCTTTGGCCCTCTGCCGGTTTCGCTTTCATGGTCATGGATACACGCGGGCAGGGCAGCGCATGGTCTAGCGGCGATACGCCAGACCTGCCTGATGGCGCGAATCCATTTTTCCCCGGCTTCATGACTCAAGGCATCCTCGATCCGAAAACCTATTACTATCGCCGTGTGTATACCGACGCGGTTCGCGCTGTGGAAACCATGCGCGATCATGCCCACGTTGATGCGTCGCGGATCGCTGTGAATGGCGGCAGTCAGGGCGGCGGCTTGAGCATCGCAGCGGCGGGGCTGGCGCCGGATATAGTCAGTGTATGCTTGGCTGATGTGCCGTTCTTATGCCATTTTCGCCGCGCAGTGGAAATCGCGCCGGACGGCCCGTATCCGGAAATCAGCAAGTATCTCTCGATTCACCGTGATCATATCGCGCGCGTATTTGATACGTTGAGCTATTTTGACGGCATGAATCTGGCTGCGCGCTGCAAGGCGTCGTGTCTGTATTCTGCCGGATTGATGGATACCATCTGTCCGCCATCAACTGTCTTTGCTGCTTACAATCAGGTGGCTGCTGAGAAGGAAATTGCGCTTTACGAATTCAATAATCATGAAGGTGGCGGCGTTGATCATGTGCAGGTGAAGCTCAATTACCTGCTTTCAAAGTTCCTTCCGGCCTAAGCGATGGCTATTTATAGTCAGTATGAGCTTGTAAAGGCGATGGAGCTTGCCGGATGCCCTATTTGCCGCCTGATTCAGGTTGAGGTGCGGCGGTTTCTGGATGGGCTGCTTTACGAATCCTCAGTAGATCCAGCATCACAGCATAAATTTCGCGCTAGCCGCGGCATCTGCAATGTGCATAGCCAACTGCTGCGTGAAACCCGCGGCTACAGCGCGCCAATTGCCACGCTGTACGAAGCGGCCATTGATGAGTTGATGCAAACGTTCAAAGAGGGCGGTAAGGGATTTTCCCTGCGTAAGCGCGGTGATGGCCGCCAGCTTAGCGAGCGACTGAAGCCAAAACGCCGCTGCCCCTGCTGTGTGGTCACAGAAGAAGCCGAAAAGCTGTTTGCCGAAACTTTCGCTGAAGGGTTGGCTGATTATGGCTTTTTGCAGACCTTCAAAAATTCGCAGGGGTTATGTCTTCTGCATTTTCGACGGCTGCTAGAACAAAATATGCCGCAGCAGTCCGCGTCACAGTTATTAGAGGCGCAGCGCGAGATATGGGGGCGCTTGTTGGTTGAGCTTGATTTGTTTATGGCGCGTTCGGGAGAACGCGGCGACGGCCAACCCGTAGGCGGAGAAGGCACCAGTTGGACGCGGGCAGTAGATGCTTTAGGCGGGCTGACCGGCACATTCGGTAATGATTACGAGCCGTAAAGCAGGGTTACTTCTCGGCATGCCTCGCAAAATACAGCACGACCAAAATGCCGAAGCCCATCATCAGCAGTACGAACGGCACGCCTAGCGGTGTGTTGAACGGCGGCCACGTTTCCATAAAGTTCATGCCGTAAAAGCCACTGATCACGGTGAGCACGCCGATGCCGATGGTGATGAACGTTAGCCGCCGCACGACGGTGTTCAAACGATTGGACTGTGACGAAAAATACAGGTCAACTGTGCTGAGTAGCGTATCTCGTAAAATATTGATCGTGTCGCTTAAACGAATGATGTGATCGGTTACATCGCGCAAAAAATAACGCAGGCTGTCATCGCGTATCAGATCCTGATCTTCCCGTGAAAGCAGATTGATCGCCTCACGCTGTTGGGTGGTGATGCGCCACATTTCGGCCAGCGACCGTTTGATCTCCAGCAGGCGACGTAGATAAATCTGCCGCGGCACTTTGACCACCTCATCGCCAATATCGTCAATTTCATCTTCCAGTACGTCCAGAATTGGGAAGTACAAATCCACCACCAGATCGACAAGCGTATATAAGATCACGCCGGGACTCAGTCGTTTTCCAGCTAGTAGGCGATTGCGGGCAGCGGCCAGCGTCTTGTCAATGATCGGCTCATCCTTTTGATGCACCGTGACGATGAAATTGCGGCCGATGAAGATGTCCAACTCGCGAATGTCTAGCTCCTGCTGGTTTAGGGTGGCCGGGTTTAAGATCAGAAAGAAGTGGCTGCCGTAGTCTTCAATTTTAGGGCGCTGGCGTTTATTCACCGTATCCTCAATCGCCAACATATGAAACTTAAAGACATCGCGCATTAACTGGATGTCATCGGGGGAGGGGCCGATCAAATCTACCCAGATCGGGCCGAGCGAATCGCTGCTCAGGCGCTCGGCAATCGAGACCTTTTCAATTTCTTCCAGCCCGTGCTCGTTAACCTCAAAGATACGCATAACGAACTTTTACTCCCGCCGCGTACTGAATAAATAACCCGAATTTTAGATAGATATCTCGATAATCCTCACCCGCAGCTTCTTCAGTTCAGCGGGTGAGGATCTGTTGCCTTCTAAAACCCGCTTAACAGGCTCAAATCTGCGCGCCCTTTTTGCAGCGCGCTGATCGCCTGTAGCAGCGCGATCCGATTCTGCCGCAGCGCCGGATCTTCAGCATTGACCAGCACTTCATTGAAAAAGCGAGTCACAGCGGGCAGCATTGGCGTGAAAGCATTCAGGAATGCGTCCACGCTGCCAGCGCCACCCTGCGCCTTAAGTGCTGTTTGGTAGGCCGTAAATAACTCGCGCTCTGCTTCCTCTTCCAAGCGTTCCGGCACAACCATATACGCTTCTTTTTCGGTGCGGGTAATGCGTACACAGCGGGCAAATCCATCCAGAATCAGCATCCAATCCGGCCTGCCCACCCATTCGCTCAGTTCACGTATGCCTGCAATCGCGCACATCGGGTTGAAGCTCTGTTCTGCCAGTACCGCCGCCAACACGTCTGGCCGCCAGCCCTGATCATCCAGCCATGAGCGCAGCCTGCCGCCTATAAAGTCCACCACCTGCGCGCGCGCTTCCGGCGAAACTTCAATGGCCTGTGCATCTGCGGCAATCTCAACCGCCTGCCGCAGGTCAATATCCAGTCCTTTATTCACCGTGATTAAGACAATCCCTAACGCGGCGCGACGTAAACCATACGGATCGGCGGTAGATTGTGGCACAACCCCCGCGGCGAATAATCCAGTCAGGCTGTCTAAACGGTCTGCCAGCGCCAGAATTGTCCCGGCGGTGCTTTCTGGCAGCGCGTCTTCAGCGTTACGCGGCAGCCAATGCTCATAAATCGCGCGGGCAACATCCTCCGATTCGCCGCTAAGAAGTGCATATTCCCGCCCCATCGTGCCTTGTAATGAGGTCATTTCGACCACCATTTGCGTGGCGAGATCGGCCTTCAATATACGTGAGGCATTCTCGGCAGTAGCGATATCTTTCACGGCGGCATCGGGCAGCAGCGCCCCAAGCTGCGGCACCATCTTGGCGAGGCGCTCGTTCTTATCTAGCATCGAGCCAAGTTTTTCGTGAAATGTGAGTGTGGATAGGCGCGGCAGGAAATCTACTAGTTTCTTTTTGTTGTCCTGCGAAAAGAAGTACTCGGCATCGCTGAAACGCGCGCGCAGCACCTGCTCGTTACCGTGCGTCACCATATCCAGATGTAAGGCGTCACCGTTGCGAATCGCAATGAAGTAGGGCAGCAGCTCGCCAGATGCGTTCTCAACGGCGAAATAACGCTGTTTGTCACGCATCACCGTGATTAACACTTCGCGTGGCAGCTTCAGATACTTTGGATCAAAACTGCCGAGTAGGGCAGTTGGGCTTTCTACCAGATGGGTCACTTCATCTAGCAGCCCCGCATCTTCAAGCACCTGACCGCCGATGGACTCTGCCAGCGCCGTAATTTGCGCTTGAATGGCGGCGCGGCGCGCATCGCTCTCCAGCATAATGCCCTGATTTTGCATCAGATCGAAATACATTGCCGGTGATTCTGCGCTCTGTTCCAGCGATCCATACGGCCTCAGTCCGCGTGTATTGCGCCCGCTTTCGGTATCGGCATAGCTAAATGGCACCACATTTTCGCCTAGCAGCGCCACCAACCAGCGGATCGGACGAGAGAAGGCGACGCCGCTACTGTTCCAGCGCATGGTTTTGCCAAACTTGATTCCGGCGATCAGGCTGGGCAGGGCTTCAGTCAGTATCTCCAGTGCCGGGCGACCTTTTTCTTGAATATGCGCTACCACGTACTGCGCCCCATCAATTTCTTCGACCTTAAGATCGGAAACGGCGATGCCTCTGCTGCGGGCAAAGCCTTCAGCCGCTTTTGTGGGGGCGTTGCTGGCGTCAAAAGCGCGATCTGCTGACGGGCCTTTAGCCGAAATTTCACGATCCGGCTGCCGGGGGGCTACGTTTGCCGCATGAATGACCAACCGCCGCGGGGTGGCATACACCTTCACGCCGTCATGGGTGAGTCGCAGCGTTTCAAATAGTTTTGGCGCGGCGGTCTGCAACTGCGACAGGGCTTTATCGACATCGCTTGCAGGAAGCTCTTCAACGCCGATCTCTAGTAGGAAATCTGCGGGGGTTTGCGTGAGTTCTGCAATTTCTGGAACAGCCACAGCGGTGGTTGGCGCCCACAGCTTGTCCAACTTGCCCAGTGGATATTCCAGAGTCTGCCGTTGTTCGGCATAGGCTTTGGCCGCGCTGCGGGTCATGTCGCGCATTCGCCGGAAGAAATAGGCGCGTTCGGTCACGCCAATGGCGCCGCGTGCATCCAGTACGTTAAACAAATGGCTGCACTTCAAAACATAATCATAAGACGGAATGACCAGCCCCGCTGCCAGCGCCCGCTTGCTTTCCGATTCGTAGACGTTGAAAACCTGTTTTAGCCCCTCAACATCGGCAACTTCAAAGTAATACTTGCAGTGTTCAATCTCGCTTTGTAGGAAGATATCCTGATACAGAAGGTCAGTCTCATCGTCGCCCATCCAGCGAATATCCCACGCCGCATCTTTGTTTTGCAGCGGGATCGCAATGCGTTCCAGACCGTAGGTGATTTCTACAGAAACAGGGTTGAGTTCGATCCCGCCCGCCTGTTGAAAGTAGGTGAATTGGGTGATTTCCTGCCCGTCCAGCCACACTTCCCAGCCAAGTCCCCATGCACCCAAAGCCGGGCTTTCCCAGTTATCCTCCACGAAACGGATATCGTGTTCGCGGGCGCTAATGCCTAGCGCCGCCAGCGATTGCAAATAGAGTTCCTGCGGGTTGCCCGGATCCGGCTTCAGAATCACCTGATACTGGTAGTAATACTGCATACGGTTCGGGTTATCCCCGTAGCGTCCATCGTCGGGGCGAACGCTTGGCTCAACATAGGCCACGCGCCACGGTTCCGAGCCAAGCACCTTCAAAAGAGTGGCCGGATTACCGGTTCCAGCGCCAACCTGAATGTTATATGGCTGCCACAGCACACAATTCTGACTCTGCCAGAAGGTGTGCAGTTTCATGATGATTTCTTGGAAATTTAATGGTTGTGTCATGAATCTGCCCATTTGCGTAACCGGAATCGGGGGATATGCTCAAACGGTACGCATTATAACCCGCAACCTTTCGGGCGAGACAGGGTTGTTATAAACATGATGAACCTGCGTAAGCGGTTTGGAGCGCGAAACAAGCGCCCTGCCTATAAGCGGCTTGAAGATAGTGAACTGGTCGATTTGAGCAAGACCGGTGATAAAGACGCTTTTGGCGAGCTGTACGAGCGCTATGTCGAGAAGATCTACAACTATATTTACTATCGGACGGGGAACAGCCACGATGCCGAAGATCTAACGGCGCGCGTATTTTTCCGGGCGATGGGGCATATCGCCTCTTATACAGATCGCGGTGTCCCGTTTCAGGCGTGGCTGTATCGCATCGCGCATAATCTGGTTGCCAACTGGCACCGGGATCGCAATCGCCGCAAGATCATCCCTTTAGATGATTATATTGCCGGAACGCTGGAACTGGATGCGCCGGAATACGAGGCGTTAGATAAGGAAGAACGCGAGTCGCTGATGGTCGCTGTGCGTAAGCTGCCAGAAGATCGCCAGCTGCTGCTTACCTTGAAGTTTGTGGATCAGTTATCAAATGCCGATATCGGGGTGATCATGGATCGCACCGAAGGCGCGGTTAAATCGTTATATCATCGCACGCTGCTGGCACTGCGCGAGACGCTTGAAAGCGAGCATAACGGCGAAAATCGTCATCATTCAGAACGAGGCCAGGAATCGTCATGAGCTATGCCCCCGACACCGATCTCGAAACAATATTGACAGATGTGACAGACGCTGTAATTCTGGGTAGTTCGCTTTCAAGCATCTTTTCCGCCCAAAGTCTGCGCGAAATAGCGCAATTTCTGCCAATCATCCGTCTGCTAAGCACATCCTATACTGCGGTTCGCCCGTCTAAGCGATATACCGCGCGCCTGCGCCACGACTTAATGGGGCAGGAATATACGGTTGTTGAACGGGTGCGCTACCTGCCAGCGCGTGTGCAAATTGTCGCGGCGGCGGTTGCTATTGCTGCCGGATGCCTGGTATTGCTGCGTGGGCGTTCCGCGCTTCTGAATCAGAGCGCGGCGCTGGCCGAGGCGAATACCACCACGGCATAAGGCCATCTTGAAAATTGACTGATCTCGGCAAAGGCGACATCAGCATGTTGCCTTTGCTGTTTTTAGAACAGAAGGTTGATTCTCAGGCAAAGATAACATTGGTGAAAATAGTGTAAACCTTAGTCATGAGCTAAGTTGACACCCCTCAAGCCGTACGATATACTACCTTTCATTAGATTGATCCAAATTGAACAATCGCCTCTGATTTAGGTTCGTCCAATGGATGCGCTCAACGAATTTGCGCCAATAGCCGTACTGCTCATCGTCGCAACAGTAGTAGCCTTTATCATCACCATCATTTCGCGTTTGTTTGGCCCCTGGAAACCAACGTCGCGTAAGGTTGCGCCCTACGAAAGCGGCATGAAGCCGATTGGTTCGGCAACCCGTCGCTATTCAATCCGGTTCTTCCTCGTCGCCATCCTGTTTATTTTGTTTGACATTGAAGTAGTATTCTTCTTGCCCTGGGCAGTCGTTTATCGCGAAATTGGCTTGTATGCGTTGGTCACGATGGGTATTTTTATTACCGTGCTGACCATCGGCCTGATTTATGAATGGAGAATAGGGGCGCTGGAATGGGAGTGATTTCATCCAAACTCGGCGATCTTGGCGTGGTCACGACCACGCTTGATACAGCAGTAAACTGGGCGCGTACTGGCGCCATGTGGCCGCTGCTATTCGGCTTAGCCTGCTGTGCTATTGAAATGATGAGCACGCAAGCCGGCGATTATGACCTGTCGCGCTTCGGTATGGAGTTGAACCGCGCCAGCCCCCGCCAGAGCGATTTGATCATCGTCGCAGGTCGGGTCAGCCGTAAAATGTCCCCCGTTATTCGCCAGCTTTATGATCAGATGGCAGCCCCGCGCTACGTCATTTCGATGGGCGATTGCGCCTCTTGCGGAGGCGTATATAACAATTACGCCATCGTGCAGGGGGTAGATGAAATTATCCCTGTGGACGTATATGTGGCTGGATGCCCGCCGCGCCCGGAACAATTAATTCAGGGCATTTTAACCTTACATGAACTGGTTAAGGGTGAGCGCCTGAAGGAATGGATTGTAGAGGGCGCGAGGTAAATTATGCATATTCCAGATGCACTTGCTCCCGCAGCAGCATTCGAAGAACATCTGCCCGGAGTTTTGAAGGGTACCCACGAATTTCGCGGCGAGTTAACGTTGATCGTTGATCCGGCGGATGTTGAGCGCGCCATGCATTTCCTTCGGGATACACGCGGCTTGATCTATAACTACCTCTCAGATATCAGCGCCGTTGATTACTACGATCCGCTTAAAGGTTATGGTGATTATGGTGATCGCCCAGCGCGCTTTGGCGTGTCCTATCACCTGTACTCGCTGCTCTACAACCGCCGTATCCGCGTCAAAACCTTTGTAGATGAAGATGTCGCCATCCCAACCCTGACCACGCTGTGGGAAGGCGCAAATTGGCTTGAACGTGAAATTTTCGACATGATGGGCATCCCCTTTGAAGGGCATCCGAATCTGCGGCGTGTGCTGATGCCGGCGGATTGGGAAGGTCACCCGCACCGGCGTGATTACCCGCTCGGTTATGAAACCGTCATGTTCTCGTTCAATGCTGACGAAATCAATAAGCATAAGCCGTACGTGAAAGAATAGGTGCGGAGAACCATATGGCGACGACATCTAAGCGCCCTGCGGCGCTCGAAATTCCCACAGAAACTGAGAATGCGCTCGGACAGGCGCAAACTTGGGAAGGTAGTCTTGAAGATTTGCGTGGGCTGGTCAGTGATCGCGCAATTACCGGCGAAACCATGCTCCTCAATCTGGGGCCGCATCATCCTAGCACGCATGGCGTCCTTCGCCTCCTGCTAGAGCTGGATGGTGAGGAAATTATCTCCTGCCTGCCAGACGTTGGCTTCCTGCATACCGGTATCGAAAAGAACATCGAAAGCAAGACCTATGAGAAGGCGGTCACGCTGACCGACCGCATGGATTATCTTGCGCCGATGAGCAACAACATGGTCTTTTCAATGGCTGTCGAAAAACTGACCGGGCTGGATGTGCCTGAACGGGCGCAGATCATTCGCGTCATCTGCCTTGAATTGACGCGCTTGAACAGCCACCTCGTGTGGCTAGGCACTCACGCGATGGATCTTGGCGCGATGAGCGTGTTCCTCTACTGCTTCCGCGAACGTGAATACATTCTCGACCTGTTCGAGAAACTCGGCGGACAGCGGATGATGACCAGCTATATTCGCCCCGGCGGGGTTTGGCGTGATCTCACCGAAGATTTTCTGCCCGCGCTTGAAAAATTCCTCGGCTATTTTCCGGGGCGCATAGATGATTACGAAAAACTGCTCACAGATAACCCGATCTGGATTGACCGCACACAGGGCATCGGTGTAGTTGAGCCTGAAGAAGCGATTACGCTCGCGCTTTCCGGCCCCTGCTTGCGCGGTAGCGGCGTGAACTATGATGTTCGCAAAGCCATGCCTTACAGCGGCTACGAGAACTACGAGTTTAACGTCCCGCTGGGTGAACACGGGGATGTTTATGATCGGTATATCATTCGCGTGCAGGAAATGCGCGAAAGTCTGAAGATCATTCATCAGGGCATCAAGAAATTGGCTTCAACCTCCGGCCATTTCCGGTCTAATAACCGTAAATTTGTGCCGCCGCCGCGTGCTGAACTTGGCCGCAGTATGGAAGCTGTGATCCACCACTTCAAGTTGTGGACTGAAGGTTTTCCTGCGCCGGACGAAGAAGTTTATGTCGCCATTGAAAGCCCGCGTGGTGAAATTGGCTGTTACTTGCACGGCACCGGCGGCAATAAGCCCCGCCGCGTGCATTTCAAAACACCTTCTTTCATTCACATTAGCGCGTTGGGTAAATTGACCTCCGGCCATATGCTGGCCGATCTGGTCGGTATTGTTGGCAGCATTGACTGCGTGCTTGGTGATAGCGATAGGTAAAGAGATGGGTTAAATGTTAAAAGGCGAAAGTTAAAAACAGTTTTTCGGGCTGTATTTAACACTTAACCTTTAGCTTTTAACTCGTTTCTGCAAAGGAAACGTAATGCTTGCAGAAAAGTACGCCGCAAAAATCGAATATATCTTCTCGAAATATCCGACCAAACGCTCGGCAGTGATGCCGCTGCTGTTTATGGTGCAAGAAGAATACGGCCATATCACCGATGAGGGCGTTGCCGAAGTCGCTGTACTATGCGACATGGATCCTACGCAGGTACGTTCGGTGGCCGGTTTCTACACCATGTATTCCGAACAGCCGAAAGGCAAATACTGGTTGCAAGTGTGTACTGACCTCGCTTGCGCGCTGCGTGGCGCCGATAAATTCTATGCCGATCTGAAAACGGAGCTTGGCGTAGGTGACGGCGGCACCACCGAAGACGGCATGTTCACAGTTGAGCATGTGATGTGTTTGGCGGCTTGCGATAAAGCTCCAATGATGCAGTGTAATTTTCACTTCGTTGAAAATCTCGATATGGAGAAGATGCCGCCTCTGCTAGAGCAGTGGCGCGCAGAAGCAGTAGAGTCTGAAACTGCGAAGCCGGCGAAGAGTAAAAAGACGAAAGAAAAGAGCGACTCCAAGCCCTAATGGCCGGGTGGATGTAAGATGGCAAATTTGAACATTATTTATCGCGAAAAAGATGTGCCGAATATCCATGAACTGCCTGTTTACTTAAAACACGGCGGTTATGAGGCGTTGAAAAAAGCGCTCGCGCTGAAGCCCTCGGAAGTAGTAGATATTGTCAAGGCTTCTAACTTGCGCGGTCGCGGCGGCGCTGGCTTTCCAACCGGCGTGAAATGGAGCTTCATCCCTCAAACCGAGCCGGTGAAGTATGTCGTTGTGAATGCTGACGAAAGCGAAACAGGCACCTTCAAAGATCGCCAGATCATTGAGAACAATCCGCACCAGCTCATCGAAGGCGCATTGATCGCGGCATGGGCTATTCAGGCTGCCGCCGTCTATATCTATCTGCGCGGCGAGTTCTGGGATCAGGCGCATCGCCTCGATCAACACATTGAGGATGCGCGCAAGCAGGGTCTTGTTGGTGACAATATTGCTGGTTCTGGTTGGAACTGCATGGTCTATACCCATCTCGGCGCAGGCGCTTACATCTGCGGCGAAGAAAGCGCTATGCTCGAAAGCCTTGAAGGTAAGCTGGGGCAGCCCCGCGTTCGCCCGCCGTTTCCGGCCAATAAAGGCGGCGGCCTCTATGGTGAGCCTTCAGTCATCAACAACGTTGAAACCCTCACCAACGTGCCTTGGATTATCACCAATGGCGCCGATGAGTATAAGAAAATCGGCACCGAGCAAAGCCCCGGCACGAAGATCTTTTGCGTCAGCGGCCACGTTGAAAAGCCCGGCAACTACGAACTGCCGTTGGGAACAACGCTGCGTGAACTCTTGTTTGAGCATGCAGGCGGCATTTCCGGCGGTAAACAGTTGAAAGGTGTTCTGCCATCCGGCGGCTCTGGCCCGGTTATCCGTTTTGCAGGCAACGACGATCCGCTGCTGGATACGCCGATGACCTACGAAGACTTCGCTAAAATCGGCTCCATTCTGGGATCGGCGTCCATCATCGTAATGGATGAAAATACCGATATGGCATGGGTCGCCGCTAAGATTGCTAAATTCTTCAAGCATGAAAGCTGCGGCAAATGCACCGCTTGTCGTGAAGGTACCTACTGGATCGACAAGACACTGGATCGCATCATGAGCGGGCAGGGCCAGCAAAAAGATGTGGATCTGATTGACAACATCGCCCACAATATGCAGGGTGTGAATCTGTGTGCGCTTGGCGATTTTGCCGCCAACCCAATCATCTACACCATCAAGAATTTCCCTGAAGATTTCAAGGCGCGTGTAGATGGCACCGTGAAACCAGTCCCTGTTGCGGGGCATTAGCGGTGACGGACGAAGAGCGGCATGACGCAGAGTTGCCGGATCAGGTTACGGGGGATACGGCGCCCGCGCTCACTGAGGGCGAGCGTATCCTTGTCGCTGAAACAAGCGGGCTGATGCCTCTGAGTGGTACTTCGGATCTGGAGGCTGTGGCGCAGGATGACCTTGTAACGCTGGCGCGTGAAGCAGAAGCGGATGAAGCGTCTGCCGAACGATGGGATGAACCGGCCGATGCCAGCGCCGCTGAAGCAGCCGCTGTGCCGCATCATGTTTCAAGGGATGAGGCGACGCTTAATGATATAAATGCGGCCATCGCCTCGTATCCGGAGGCCGCATCGAATTATGTGTTTCGTGGTGAGCTGCTGTTGAAAATGGGCGAACTTGCCGCTGCTGAAGCTGATTTTCAGCGGGGACTAGAACTCGCCGCCCAACAGGTGGAAGCCCATCGGTGGGGCATCGTGGCACAGGCGGTACAAGACCGCGCTTATGTAGGGCTGAAAGAAGCGCGAAAGAAACAGGGGTTGTAGGCTAAACCCTTATCGGTAGAAGATCGGCGGGGTTTCCGCTACAGGATCGGCATAGTCGCCGGAGTAAGACTGTATGGTCACTGCAATGACGAATCTGGCAAAAGTCGTTATAGACGAGCAAGAATATGATTTTCCTCCGGGAATGAATCTCGTTGACGCTGCGAAACATGTCGGCGTGGTCATCCCCGTGTTTTGTTATCATCCTAAGATGAAACCTGTCGGCATGTGCCGTATGTGTTTGGTTGAGGTCGGTAATATTCAGAAAGACCGTGCAACTGGCGCCGTGCTGTTGGATGAAAACGGTAACCCGCAAATTCGCTGGATGCCCAAGCTGCAAACCGCCTGTACGATGACGGTTACCGATGGTTTGGTGATGCGAACCCTCTCTGATGAGGTGAAATCCACGCGCACAGACATCCTCGAATTTCTGCTCACCAGTCACCCGCTGGACTGCCCGGTTTGCGATAAGGGCGGCGAGTGCGCGCTTCAAGATCAGACCATGGACTTCGGCCCCGGCGTTAGCCGTATGCCCTTTGAAGACAAGAAACATCTTGATAAGAATAAGCCGCTGGGCGACCTGATCATCCTCGATGAAGAGCGCTGCATTCAATGTGCGCGCTGCATTCGCTTTCAGGCGGAAGTGGCGGGTGATGATGTACTGGCGTTCCATGAACGTGGGCGCGATTTGCAGATCATCACGGTTAGCGATCCCCCATTCGATACCTATTTCTCTGGCAACACCACCGATATTTGCCCGGTTGGCGCGTTGACCACCGTAGACTTCCGTTTTGGCGCCCGCCCGTGGGAACTGAACAACATCCCCACCATTTGCCCTCACTGCCCGGTGGGCTGCAATATCACCGCGAATACCCGCTTAGATCGTGATTTTGGCGGGCGCGTAATGATCAAGCGCATGATGCCGCGCCAAAATGAGCAGGTGAACGAAATTTGGATGTGCGATAAGGGGCGTTTCGGGCATCACTTCTCCCGAAGCGAAGATCGCTTGCAAGAACCGCTGGTGCGTACTGGCACCGGATCGCAGTCCCGCGAAACTTGGGGCGAAGCCACCGCCGCCGCCGCAAAGCTGTTGCAAGACGCGGGGGGTAGTGTCGCCGCGATTGCTGGTACTGCGCTTTCCAACGAAGATGCTTGGACGCTGGCGCAGCTTCTCAAGGGGCTTGGCAGTGAACGCCTTGGTGTTTGGCCGCCAACCCATACTGGCGCTGATCTGGTGGCGCAGGTAGGCATCGCCAAGGGTTCAAATCTTGGAGATCTCGGCAAAGGCGATGCTATTCTGATTATCGCCTCCGATCTGGAAGAAGAAGCACCCCTATATCACCTGCGCGCGAAGAAAGCGGCAGACCGCGGCGCTTATCTGGTAGTCGCCAATGTTCGCCATACCCGCACCGGAGACTTTGCCTCTGCCAATATCACCTACGAAACCGGACGTGCGGCAGACGCACTGACGAACATTCGCAAAGATAACGCTGAAATTGCGGATAAACTCGCCGGTGCCAACAATCTGGTCATTATTGCCGGCGCTGAAGGCTTGTCGCTGGATGGCAGCCGCGCGTTGATGCAATCTTCCGCTAATTTCCTGATTGAAACCGGTCACGCTGGAAAAGTGAACAACGGTTTGATCGGCGTGTTTGAGGGCGCTAAT
>DAOTUZ010000011.1:0-7512 GCA_034437295.1 Anaerolineae bacterium
GGTCAAACGCCCCACTGGCATTGACCACCCTTGAATTTGTGACGCGGTGGCATCAGGCAGATCGGTCACGCGGAAGAAAACCTGTCCGCTGCGCGGCGCTAAACTGTAGCGCGACACAGAAGCGATCTTCGTGGTCTTAACGCCGCCTGGAAGCTCAATATTTCCCGGCAGCGCAATCGTAATCTTATTGATCTTCGCGCCGCTTGCCCGTTTGCCAATCTCGTTCAGCAGCGCCAACCTCGCCTCATCGTCGCTGCCGATCAACTGTTCAATGTGCAAGTTGGCGCCAATCGGCTCGCCTTCCAGAGAATGATAGGCTTCAGCATAGCCAATTACATGCCCATCATCTTCGGCAACTAGCGGTACGCCCGCGCCCAGCAGCAGATGATTCAGAAATACTGCGCCAGTTTCAACGCTCATCCAATGCCCGCCGTGCAGCCAGCGCTCATACAGCGTCAGTCGTTCATAAGCGACATCTTCTACTCGCCCCTGCGCGTCCAAACGCTGCCATACCGGCACGCGCGCGCAAAACAATGAGCAAATTTCGGCAGTATCGTCCAACCCTGCAGGGCGAATCAGCATAACGTTGCTCCATTACTTTTGTGTAAAAATAGTGCTGTGAAATGGGGATTGTAGCACGATTATTGCGCGTTTAGCGCGGTTGGCAAAGTTGCCAGCGGCGCGCCCTTAAGCGCGGCGCGTAATGCCTCGCGATCATCCCAATCATATTCAAGTGTGCCGAAGCACATACTTTGTTCATGGCCTTTGCCGCAGGCGATCACCACATCCCCTTCCCGCGCCATTTGCACAGCTCGAAATAACGCCTGCCCACGATCCGGCACACGGATAAAAGTTTCCCCTTCCACCCCGCCTTTACTTTCAGCCGCTGCCGCCATAATCTGCAAAATACTCTCTAACGATTCAGTGCGTGGGTCTTCTGCCGTGAACACTGAAATATCGGCCATCTGCGCCGAAACTTCGGCCATCAACCGGCGCTTTTCGCGGTCACGCAGCCCCGCGCTGCCGAACACCGCAATCACCCTCCCGCCCTGCGAAACCATTTCCCGCGCCGTTTCCAGCGCGTTCTTCAGGGCATTCGGCGTATGCGCAAAATCAACCAGCGCCAGAAACGCCTGCCCCTCGTCAATACGCTCCATACGTCCTGAAACTGCGCTCACCGCCAGTAAACCGCGCGCAATCGTCTCCTGTTGAATTCCCAACGCCCGCGCCATGCTAATCGCCGCCAGCGCGTTCAGCACATTAAACCGCCCGATCAGCGGCAGATGTACCCTGCCCGTTGTTTCGTCGCCCTCGTGCAGCATAAACTGCGTATAATCGGGACGATAAATAATATCTGTCGCATAAATATCGCTGCTGCTGTGCAATCCGTAGCGCACCCGTTTATCGGCTTCAGCCCTCGCAAAATAATCGGCGCTGGCATCTTCGCCGTTGATCACCGCAATCTTAGGCTGATGGGGCTTGCGATAGCCCTGATTCAGCATAGCAAACATCCGCATTTTCGCATCCCGGTAGGCTTCCCATGTGCCGTGATAATCTAAATGCTCATGGGTCACGTTGGTCAGCGCCGCCGCGTCCAGATCAACCCCATTCAGCCTGCCCTGTGCCAGCCCATGACTGGTCATCTCCAGCACCGCATAGCACATACCATGATCCGCCATCCGTGCCAGCAGTCTCTGAATTTCTGGCGCGCCCGGCGTGGTCACATGCAAGCCAGTATCCAGCGACGCGCTGCCCACCTGCGCGCTGATCGTGCTGATCAGCCCGGCTTTTCCCCCCGATGCTGCCTGTAAAATGCTGTGAATTAAAGTGCTGGTCGTCGTCTTGCCATCGGTTCCGGTCACCCCGATCACGGTGAGTTTGCGCGATGGAAAATCATGATAGGCCGCCGCCAGCCAACCGATGGCTTCCTGCGGGTTCGCGACGCGCACATACGGCACCGGCAGATCAACGATCTCGCTTTCGCCCACAATCACCGCCGCGCCGCGTTCAAGTGCCTGCGGGATGAAGTTATGCCCGTCTGCGCTCAACCCTAGCCTCGCTACAAAAATCCCGCCCGGCTGAGTATCAGCGGCGCTTTCCACAATATCTGCTGTTATCGGCGTTTCCGGGTTGCCGGTTAATTCGTAAGCCTGCGGCAGCGCCGCCAGCAACTCGCCCAATCGTTTCAACACATCAACTCCCTGCGCCAATAGTTTCCGCATCTAATTATCTGCGCTGTTCCCCGCCGTTGTTTCACCCCACCGCGAGAAAGAAAGGCGGGGGTGAAGGCTGTTCGGGATGGGGGGAACAGCAGCAAACAGAATTCGTGCTTTACACCGTTGCGACTATACTCGGCAGTATAAAGTGATTATAACGTCACACATTGCAACTTTAGCAGGTTTACGCGCCAATATCGGTTTCTCTGCCCGAATACTCTCAGGATTATGCCCATGCGCTTCTTGATTCTGCTCGCCCTGCTCATCTTCGCCCTGCCGGCCGCCGCTCAAGAAGCTGCGCCCACCCCCACCCGTGAAGAATTAGATTTCAATTATCCCCTGATCTTGTGGTCAGCGGGTGATCTCTATCGCGCTCGCCCCTATGATCCCGCCGAACCGGTTCGCCTGACCGAAAGCGGCGTGATCAGCGGCGTCAGCCTTTCCCCGCAGGGGTATATGCTGGCCTACAGGCAGGCATCTCCGGTGGGCATTGAGGCGCTCCCCCGCCTGCAAACTGCCGGCGCTATCGCTGAATTTGATCTGCCTTCTGATATTTACATTATGGAAATTGGAACCGGTGAAGCCCGGCAGATCGCCGGCCAACCCGACAATGCCTCGCTGTTCGTAGAAGGCACGCCCGATGTCGCCAGCGTGCGTTCCGCGCCAGTCTGGTCACCGAATGGCGAAAGTATCGCGTGGATGGAGTTTCCCTTCGGCGCAGCTACCGCCCAGCTTTATATACACAATCTCGCCAGCAGCTTGACCGCCCTCGCCAATATCAATATGCCCGTTAGCCGGGGAGCTGCCCCCGCGCTGCATTGGGGGGCTGGCGGCATCGCCGTTGAAGCAGGTGAGCTTTTACCCGGCGAACTCAGCTTTTATCTCTATGCCCCCGACGGCCGTCTGCTTTCCACCACCACCGCCCACCCCGGCGATTCCGAAAGCGTGGAACTGCTGGCTTGGGTGGATAACGGCGGCGTAAGTTTGTTCGGCATCCTCTATTCCAGTGGACGCTGGGCATTGGTTGATCCGGCTAATGGCGCGGAAATACAGGTTGGCGATATTCCAATGCTGGTTTCCAGCGCCGATCCGTTTGGTTCGCTGATGCTGCGCTTCAGTGTCCTGCCTGACTCCGGCTTCTTCTGGGAAACACTCGATCCTCAACCTTCCGCTGCTGCCAGCGGCGCATTTCCCGCCAGCCCGGAACGAGTCACGCTGTCCCCGTCAGGGCGCGCTGTCACCTTTCTAGGCTATCCCGATTACACCGCTGCCGCCACGTGGCACAATGGCGCGGTTGAGGCCGTTCCAGGTACCGGGAACGGCACCTTAGCCGTCGGCGCAGTGTTCTGGGGAGCCACTCATTGGCGTATCGGTGCGTCCGCCCTATCTGTTCCGCCGCCGTCTGCGCCAACCGCCGCCGTCTGCCCCGGTTTCATGCCATCCCGTATGATCCTCCCCGGTTCTGGCTACGTGTTAAGTCCAGTTGGCGATCAAAACCTGTTTGCCGAACCGGGAACAGCATCGGCAGTGATCGGCGTCGTCCCCGCAGGCGCGCACTTTGAACTGATTACTGGCCCCGCCTGCGCTGAAAACACCGCATGGTGGCAGGTCAACTATAACGGCGTGGTTGGCTGGCTAATGGAAGGCTTAGGCGACACCTATTTCCTGATCCCACCCGTTGGCTAGCACGATCTAAAATTTTGGAAACATAGCCCCTGTAACCTCTCCGTGAACCAGACGTATAAGGGCGCGCTTATGTGTGCGCCCTAAAAACCACCTATCCAAATTAAATTCGGCGCGAAATCATTGCTCAGGTGTTGTAACCGGCATATCCAAAATAAGAGACACAGGCAGCGATAACATGAACGCCTTAACTGAAAAATCAATCGTAACCCCCTTTGCCCGTTTCGTCTTATTAGTCGCGGGTTTAGTAGTGATCATCGCCGGGATGCGGGCGGCCAACAATCTGCTCAATGCAATCTTCCTCGGTATTTTGCTCACCACCATCTGTATTCCGCTAAAACACGCCTTACAGCGGCGCGGGATGAAGCCTTTTACAGCGTTTGCCATCACCTTCTTGATCAGCATCCTTGTTGGCGTCGGCATCCTGCTGTTCATCGTCGTTTCCATCGTCCAGGTGATCGGCCAGCTCCCCCGTTATGAAGCCTCGCTCAATGCCATCGTAGATACCCTTCGCCAACAGATCATCCTGTGGGGGTTAGACCCCGAAGCCCTGCTCAATATCGGTGTTGTTCCCGTAGAAACCCTTTTCAGCGTAATCCGGCAGGGGTTGGGCAGTGTGCTTTCAGTCGTAAGTCTGGTGATTCTCGCATACCTCTTCTTGCTTTACCTGCTCTGGGAGTCCGACGCGATCGGCCGCCGCGCACATATCGCCTTTGGAGGCGACAGCCCCTTTATCGTAAAGACCACACAGTTCATCACCTCATCGCAGCGTTATATCCTTTCACGTACTGTTTTAGGCGCCGGAATCGCCGCGCTCCAAACTGTTCTGATGTTGGCAATGGGTGTAGATTTCGCGCTGCTGTGGGGCTTCCTCTCGCTTATCTGCAACTATATTCCCAATGTCGGTTTCATTATCGGCATCGTCCCTCCGGCGGCCATCCTGCTGCTGGAACAGGGCATCATGCCCACAATCATCTTCGTTGCCGTCTACGCCATCATCAACAACGTGGTTGAAAATTTCATCACGCCCCGCTATATTGGCTCACAGGTCAACCTATCGCCGCTGTTCACCTTCAGCGCTGTAATTTTCTGGACATTCGTGCTTGGGCCAATGGGCGCGATCCTTGGTGTACCCGCCACCCTGTTCATCAAGCAGGTACTCATTGACACCGACTTCAGCATGTCTGGCATCAGCGCCTTGATGAGCGTGGCGCTGCCGTCGCCCCCGCCCCCCGCCGAAACCATGCCCTGATCAAGCACATACCCTCCCTGCATAGGTGTCTGCCGATCAAAGACGCCATTCACGACAATAAAAAGCCCCCTAACCATGCCGGAAAGGGGGCTTTGATTTACAAGATGGATACTTTTACTCTGCTGCGGCTGGTGTCACCTGATAGGCTGTGCCATCCAGCACCACAATCACCTGTTCGCCCAGCGCGAAGTATTCGCCTAATTCAGGATGGGCAAGCAGCAGGTCAAAGTATGCATCGCTCAAAAACTCGACTTGTTCCGCTGTCATCGTGTCCGGCTCAAAGGTCGTATCCGTCCACACGCCGTTTTGTAGGATGAAGGTCTTGCCGCCCACAATCTGGAGCGGGCTTTGCTGATTGTTAACCGGCGATCCTTCATCATCCCCGCCTGCGGTCATCGTTGGCATCGCCATCGGCGCGGCGGCGCCAGCCATATTGGCCGCCATATCCGCTGCGCCCACCGCAAACCCGCCGCTGGCAGATTCGGACATTTCCTGTGCCGCCGCAAAAAATGCATCTTCGGCTGCCGCGCGTCCGGTCTGCGAAAGAATATCGTTTTCGTCCAGCAAGAAGCTGGTATAGGGGGTGATGATCCCATAGCGCACGCTCAGGCTCACAATGCTGTTCACTAGTTCGGAGTTTTCGCCGTTCAAACGAATCTGGTTCATCATGTCGCCAATACGCCGCGTCGCCCACAACTGGCTGATGAAGGATTCGCCGCCGCCGCGCTCACGGAAGCTAAAGCCGTCGTAAACAAAGCTGCGTTGTTCGCCGTTCACATCGCCGGTCAGCGTGACGGTAGCATCTTCCACACCATCACGATAGCGGCCAACCAACGTCAGCTGCGTGCCCGCGAAAATATCAACCGGCATTTCCGGATACAGCGAGTCCACGCGCACGCCATCAATTTCAACTACCGCATTTTGCAGCACTGGCGCGCTGATCTTGTTGTACAGGCTGGCGACTTCCTCATCAATCCGTTCGTTCGGGCGTACATAAGACGACGCGCCATGGAACGAATTGCTGATCCGGTCTAGCAGGAAGGTATCCACATCATCGCCAACGCCAAAGGTGAAAATGCGCGCATTACCCGGTGCTGCCGCCTGCAAATTAGCCAGAATATCATCGGGATCCATCTCGCCTTCAGTCGCCAGCCCATCAGTCATGAACAGGATCGTCGTCGGGCGCTCGCCCACCATATCCAGCGCGGTCATCAGCGAATCGTTGATGTTCGTGCCGCCTTCTGCAAACTGGCCGTTGATCCAATCGACTGCTTCGCCAGCCACCGATGCATCTTCAAGCTGATCGCTGAAGGTGCGAACGCCGGTGCTGAACAGAATGGCGTTAAAGCGATCTTCAGGGCTTAAGTTTTCCAGCACATAGGCTGCCGCGCTCTGCGCCTGCGCCCATTTATCCCCCTGCATGCTGCCGCTTTGATCCAACACCAGAATGATGTCGCGTGCCGGGATATTTTCGGTATCCATCTCCAGCGGCGGCTGCACCAGCAGCATGAAGAAGCCGTCTTCGTTTGAGCCTTCGCGGTAGGTCAGCACATTCAGGCTGATTTCATCTGATTCCACCCCGTAATACAGGCTGCAATCCTGATCCGGCACAAACATCGACTGCTCAAAACCTGCGCGAAACGCATTATCGCCTTCTCGCGCCACCGCAATATCGTGGCTGGGAGAATACACCGTGCTGATCGGTTCATTGCTCTCAACCTGCACGCTGATCGACATCTCTTCAATCGGGCGGCGGCTGGTTAGGCGGCTCACGTCCAGCGGATATGCATAATGCAGCAGTCCATTATCCAGTTCCAAAACCTGCGAATACGTCAGTTCAATGCGGCGCGTCTCGCCCGGCGGAATCGGGAATACGTTCGCCTGCACCGCGCTCATACCGATGTATTCCAGCAGCGCCGGATCGCGGTAGCTGCGCACAATCGCATCATAAACGTCACGCGCTTCGTCAGCCTCCAAAATCCGCGCTTCCACCGGCTGATCATTGATGAACATCGTCAGCGAATCAACCGAAGCGCCAGCCGGCAGCGGAAATATAAAAGTCCCTTCCGCCAGCCCTTCGCCATCATTCACAAATTCAAGGCTTACGCTGGTCTGCGCAATCTGGTTGGCGATATTCACCGTCACACGGTGATGATCGATCTTCAGCCAATCCGGGTTCGTGAACACGCCCCCTGTTGGCGGGCACCATATTTCACAAATGGCATCCGGTGGGCATACCGTTGGCATCACGCACCCCTGCTGGGCAGAAGCGCCAACCGCCATTAGCCCCATCAAAATCGCAACGATTAAAGCAAATAATGGGCGTTTCATTAGGTTCCCTCTCCAATACTTATCTACACG
>DAOTUZ010000012.1:0-7394 GCA_034437295.1 Anaerolineae bacterium
GGGATGTCCCGCGCCATCGGTGAAACTGCGCCCCTGATCATCATTGGCGCATCAACCTTCATCCTCTCTGAACCTACCGGGCCGGGGTCGAAATTCACGGTGCTGCCGCTGCTGATCTTCAACTGGACCAGCCGCCCGCAGCAGGAATTTCGAGATGCCGCCGCCGCCGCCATCATCGTCCTGCTGGTGCTGCTGCTCGTTCTAAACGCCGCCGCCATCATCCTGCGCGGCCGCGCGCGAAGGAAACTCGCTTGATGAACACCCCAAAAACTGCGCCGCAGTCTGCTGGCGCTTACGCCGTCGAACTGCATAACCTGAACGTCTATTACGGCGAAAAGCTGGCCGTCAAAGATGTGAACCTGAACATTCAGCGCCAGAAGATCACCGCCTTCATCGGCCCCTCAGGGTGCGGCAAAAGCACTGTTTTACGCTCAATTAACCGCATGAATGACCTGATCAGCGGGGCGCGTGTGACCGGTGAGGTGGTCTACAATGGCGAAAACCTCTACGCCCCGAATATTGATGCCGTTGAAGTCCGCCGCCGTATCGGCATGGTCTTTCAGAAGGCCAACCCTTTCCCCAAGAGTATTTACGATAACGTCGCCTATGGCCCGCGCTTGTTGGGCGTGCGCGCTAAAAAACATCTGGATGAAATTGTCGAGCGCAGCCTCAAGGGGTCATTCCTGTGGGATGAAGTCAAGAATGACCTCAAGAAAAGTGGTCTCGCGCTTTCTGGTGGGCAGCAGCAGCGCTTGTGTATCGCCCGCACCATTGCCATTGAGCCGGATACCATCTTGATGGATGAACCCTGTTCGGCGCTTGACCCGATTGCCACGCAGGCGATTGAGGAATTGATGCGCGAACTGGTCAAAAAATACACCATCGTGATCGTGACCCACAATATGCAGCAGGCGCAGCGCGTGGCCGATATGACTGCCTTTTTCAGCATTCGCAAAGAGGCGCTCTCCGACGGCAAAGACCGGCGTTGGGGCGTGCTGGTGGAATACGCGCACACCCCGCAAATCTTCGAGTCCCCGCAGTTTGAGGAAACCGAACGTTATATCGGCGGCGAGTTTGGATGAACGCCGGTTAGAACAGGAAAGATTTCAGGCAGCGCGGCATCAGGGCGCTGATGGAGGGTGTTATAATCAGGGCGCTATTGACATCGCCTCCCTTCAACCTGATTGATTGCCCATGCTCCCTGATCGCGAATCTCGGCGCGCTGCCGCCTACGAAAATGCCCCGCTGGAAGACCTGCTCACCGTTGTGCTGCGCCAGTGGAAGCGCCCTTTAGCCGCCCACCAGCTTCAATTCACCGATGCCGAAGCCGCAGAGATGGCCGCGGCTATCGTGCGCCGTGAGCCTGATCCCCGCCTGCCAGCCTTATCGACAGCCTTACAATCGTTAGTAGCCGAAAGCGAAGCCCTGCTTGCCAGCTGGAATCTGACGTTCGCGCAGTCGCTAGATGCCGAGATGAGCGCCATCTCCGGTTGGGAAAGCACCGCCGAGTTTCTAGAAGTTGCCGAGCAAAAAACCAACGCCGAGCTGCGCATCAGCACCGGCGCGGCGCTGTTGGTGGCGATGGGCGAAAAGGCTTATGCGCCCTTTCTCGCGGCGTTGGCCGAGCGCGGCGTGATCGATCTTGACGGCGCGATTGCCAGGCGCGTGCTGCTTTTTGCCAGCGGGGTAGATTCCAACAATTCCGATTGGCTGGAAGCGGTCAGAAAATGGATAAATTGCAGCAGCATCCGATAAAAACGGCAACCTTCTACGTTTAAGTACGACATAAAATAGAGTTACTGTTGAACAGAGCTTCTCCGCACCATCCCTGATACTCGCTCAATGCTTCTATAACTGTGTCAACTATTTTGAAGGATTAATTATGCCTATTTTTGCGTCACGAAGCTTGCGTGAATCTACCGCATCAAAATCCCCTTCCATTCAACAGAACGCGCACAGAGCGCCCGATAAACGACTGCCTCTTGGTAATCAGGCGCTGCTGCGAATGATCCAGCGCACTATCACGATTGATAATTACAACACACGTGCCGGCGGGCTGGCTGATAATCAAAACCTAGATATTGCGGCGGTGCGCGAGAGCATTTCGAGAGTAGTGAATGGCGCTTCAAAACAAACGATTTTGAATGCGTTAACCACGCTGAACGCCCAGAATCATCATGCCGCCGATGTTCACACTCTGGCAAATGATCTGTGTCAGGGAATAAATGATCCGGCAGTGATTGCGGCGGTGCGCAAGGCTGTGGGCGATACCATCGTGAATCCTAAAGAGGGCGAACGCGACCTTTATAAGAAACTGATTGATGAGCGAGCAGTTCTCTCTTATCAAAAGGCGCATCCGGGAACAATCAGCATGATAGACCTTGGCCGGGCAGTTGCCAAAGCCCCTGAGGTTGTTCAGTTGGTTACTAAACTCCACAATGACTTACAGACTCCGCCTAAATGGGTATTGGAAAAAAGTACTGACGTCAGCGAATGGGTTTTTTGTATGAATCCCGGCGCACAATTGCGAACACCCCATAGTAATGGCGCCGGATGGCTTCCCGCCACAAGTTACACTACCGATTACACACAACATAACCAGACCGTCAATACGGCGGTAGCTGCGCTGCGCGCAGAACAAACGGATGTGAATTCAACGCGGGCAAGACAGAAAAAATTAGCAGGAATGAGCGATCATGCCCTATATCGCGATGCTGCAATTAAGCACCTAACGCCCCAACAACGCCGTTATCTTGCATGGGGTGCTTTTGCTGAAAGCAATAATGGCGCTGGCTCTCCCTATATTGAGTTCGGCGTACCGGGCGAATCGGATGGCCGTGTCGTATTCGACTTTACGACTGGAAACTTCTATTTCACAGTTCACTACAACTGGCATCAGGGCTTAAACCCGTTCTTCCAGATTGTATAGAAACTTAACTCCAAAAACTGAACCTTTGTTCTGATTCTGGGCATTCTGTGTTACACTGTGGAAGATATTTTATTTCCTACAGAGCGCTCATCAGAAATCATGGCTAAAACTCGCACTATTTACGTTTGCTCCAATTGTGGGCGGCAAACCCCGCGTTATATGGGGCGCTGCCCTTCCTGTGGCGAATTTAACACGATGGTTGAGGAAGTGCAGGAAACGGCCAAACCCTCATCCAGCGGCGGCGCCCGTTCGCGCCCGTTGGGGCTGCCTGCCATGCAGCCGCAGCCATTGGACAGCATTAACATGGAAGATGCGCCGCGCGTTTTAGTGCCGCTGAACGAAGTCAATCGGGTGCTTGGCGGCGGGGTGGTTCCGGGCAGTATCGCGCTGATCGGCGGCGATCCCGGTATCGGCAAAAGTACGCTGGTGATTCAGGTGAGCGCCGCGCTCGCCAATACCGCCGGACGGGTGCTGTATGTCAGCGGCGAAGAGAGCGCCCGCCAGATTAAAATGCGCGCGGATCGCATGGGGCTATCGGCATCCGATCTGTACCTGATCACGGAAACCAACCTCGAATCGATCATGGAGCATGTGCGGCGCTACGAGCCGATGATGCTGGTGATTGACTCGATCCAGACCGTGTACACCGAAGAAAGCGAGTCTTCACCCGGAAGCGTCTCGCAGGTGCGCGAGTGTGCCTCGCGCCTGCAAAGCCTCGCCAAAGCCAGCGGCACGATGGTCTTTCTGATCGGCCACGTGACCAAAGAAGGCGCAATTGCTGGCCCGCGGGTGCTGGAACATATCGTAGACACCGTGCTTTATCTCGAAGGCGATCCCTTCCAAACCTATCGCATCCTGCGCGGTGTCAAAAACCGCTTCGGCGCCACCAGCGAGATCGGCGTATTCGAGATGACCGGCGAAGGCATGCTTGAAGTGCCGAATCCCAGCGAAGCCTTTTTAGCCGAGCGCGTCGCCAATGCGCCCGGCACAGCCATCGCCATCACCATGGAAGGCACTCGCCCGCTGTTGGTAGAGATACAGGCGCTCACCAGCCCAACCAGCTTTGGCAACCCCCGCCGCACACCCAACGGCATGGACATCAACCGCCTGCTGTTGATCAGCGCCGTTTTAACCAAGCGCTTCGGCCTCAAACTGCACGAGCAGGACATCTTCATGAATGTGATCGGCGGCCTGAAGGTGGATGAACCAGCAGCAGATTTAGCGGCGGCGATGGCGCTGGCAAGCAGTTATTACGACAAACCCCTACCCGTAGATATGGCCTTTGTGGGCGAAATTGGCTTAAGCGGCGAACTGCGCGCGGCGGGGCAGTTGGTGGCGCGCCTGCGTGAGGCCGAAAAGATGGGTTTCAAAAGGGTGGTTGTTCCCAAGCTGCGCCGCCGCATCCCCGATCTTCCGCCAGATGTCAAATTGGTAGAAGCCCGCAATTTAGGCGAAGCGCTGGCGCAAACCATGCCGAAGGATTAACACAACAGCGCCTAATCGCTAAGAGGTTGCCCGAAAATATTCATCTGCCTCCCATCTTATGGGGTTGAGCGAGATATACATGCGTATTCGATCAAGTTCCGCATTATTCCTAACGATGTGATCATGGTAGCGGGGCTGCCAGATTTTAGGCGCAAAATACCCGTATTTATCATTCACTCGTTTAGAGGCGGCGGCTTTAAATGAGCCAATAATCGCCCCTAAAGAGCCAGGCTTTAGAGGTTTTTTATCGGCGGACGACGCATGCGTCGTCCCTACGGCTGCCGTGTTCACGATTGCTACCAAACCGTGCAGATGATTAGGCATCACCACAAAACTATCCAGCGCCACATTTGCGAAATGCGACGGTATTTCTTGCCACACCAACGCCACAAACTGCCCGATTTCGCTCAAATAAATCTGTTTTTGGGCAATCTCCCCGAAAATTAAATCTCTTTGAAAGGTACAAATAGTAACGAAATAAATTCCTTCCGCCGTATAATCATATGTTTTCCGGCGTGGAGACTTTCGTTGTGCAGGTATTCGGTCACGCATCATTATCCCAATTCACAAGCCGCCCCGTAGGGACGCCGCATGCGGCGTCCGCGTTTTTCATTTTAACGGTCTTATGCTCATCGCTTGAAAGATGCTGTGTGTTCAAAGCAGCATCTGGCATTTCTCTGTCCGTTATAATCCCGCCATGCGCCGAATAACCCCCTACCTGATCGCCTTCAGCGTTTATCTCGCTGTAGCGATTCTCATCACCTACCCCTTGATTGCCGAACTGAACGCCCGGTTGATCGGGCATCCCTTTGGCGATACCTACGAATACGTCCGCCACATCTGGGCGATCCATAACGGCCTGCGCGCGGGCGATTTCAGCATCTTCTGGCATCAGCCGTTACTGCTCTATCCCGACGGCCTGCCCTCATCGCTGCTGTTCAGTATGCCGCTGCAATCCTTCCCTCAATGGCTGCTGCTGTATATCATGCCGCTGCCTGTTGCCCATAACTTGACCGCGTTGGTCACGCTGGCGCTCAACGGGCTGGCGATGTTTGGGTTGAGCAAGTGGCTGTTAAAGACTTCTGCGCCAACTGCCGAAGTAAACGGGCAGGGGATGCCGCCATCGGCGTACTATTTTTCCGCGCTGCTTTCCGGCCTTATCTTTATGCTCGCCCCCGCCTTCATCGGGCAGTTGGGCATCGGGCATACCGGCCTGCTGGCGCTTTATCCGGCGGTACTTTACGCATGGGCGCTGCTGCGATTAGGGGCGCCGTTTGCCAGCCGCCGCCGCTTGATCCTGCAAATTCTGCTGGTGGCGCTGTTGTTCGTCGCCAGTTTGATGGGCAGTCTGCTGCTGCTGTTTTACCTGACGCTGCCGGCCACCCTGCTCATCTTTGGCGTTTGGCTGTGGCAGCGCCGTTGGCCTATGCTGAAATACGGGATCGCTGGCGTGCTGTTCGGCGGCCTATTCGCCCTGCCGCTGCTGCTGCCTGCGCTTGCTGAAACCTTGAACGCGCCCGCAGCCTTCCGCGAAGATGCGGCGGTACGCTTCAGCGCCGATCTGCTGGCGGCAGTTTCGCCCTCATTCTACAACCCGCTGTATGCCAGCATGACCTACAATCGCGCTGTCTTAGGCGTTGACCCGTTTGAAGGCGCAGCGTATATCGGCATCCTTACGGCAATCCTCACCCTCATCGGCGCAGTTCGCTTCAAACGCGCCCGCCCGTGGCTGCTTCTCGCGGCGGCGGCGTGGCTGCTATCACTTGGCCCGCTGCTCAAAATCTTAGGTGAGCTGGTCACCTACAGCATAGATGGCTATACCTCATATGTCAGCTTGCCCTACGCCCTCTTACAGGAACTGCCGATCATCGGCCTTGCCCGCACACCCGCCCGTTTCAATTTTTCAGTGGCCTTCGCGCTGGCGATCATGGCGGGATACGGCCTGCTGGCCTTATGGGCATGGCTGCGCCGCTGGCCGGAATGGGTCAAGGCGGGGGGCAGTATTCTGCTGACGGCGTTCATCATCGTAGATACGCTCTGGTTCGCCCCCATGCCCACCATCCCCGCCAGCGTGCCAGAAGCGATCAGCGTCTTAGGCGAACGCGATGATCTGCGCGCAGTATTCGATCTGCCGTTTGATCACCTGCTGGTAGACAAAGACGGCATGTTCTTACAAACGGGTCACGGCCTGCCGATGATCGCCGGGCATATCGCCCGTATCACCCCGCTCAATCCGGCGAAGGGGCATTTGCTGCAAAACACGCTCGATCCTGCCTTGCTCGATGCCGCAGGCGTAGACGTGATCATCCTGCACAAAAATTGGGACGATGAGGCCGGATCGCTGGATGCGCGCCTGCGAGAACAGTTTGGCGCGCCCTACTATGAAGATGATGCGCTTGCGGTGTTCTTAGTGCCAGCCTATACCGGCGCTCCCCCCGCCTTGATCGTAGACAGTCAAATTCAAGATACACTCACCGATAGCGGCGAAATTTACGTCTATATGCCCACATCGGGCGGGGCGCTGCTCAGCGCGGGTCTTGCCAGCCAAACGCCGCGCACCGTGACCGTATTGCGCGATGATGTCCCGCTGCAATCATTCGTCATTGATGGCGCTGCCGATATACAGGTCTGGATTGAGATGGCCGCTGGCTATCACACCATCGCGCTGCAAGTAGACCCCGCTTGTCCCGAACAACTGCCGCCGGGCGTGGTTTGTGCTGGCGTGACCGTGAATAATCTCTCGCTGGAGCAGCCAGAATGACCGAAAAACCCTCATCCATCCCCACCCCTCAACCCCGTCGCCTGCTCCCGCGCTATCTGCTCGCGTTCGTCTTCTATTTGATCGTCGCCGTGATCGTCACCTGGCCGCTGGTCATGAACCTGAACAGCCAGCTTGCCGGTTGGACCTATGGCGATGCCTACGAGACCGCCCATCATATGTGGTGGTTCAAAACCGCGCTGGCGCAGGGCGAATCGCCCT
>DAOTUZ010000013.1:0-15877 GCA_034437295.1 Anaerolineae bacterium
GCTCGGTAGCGGCCGCGCTAATGGTGGAGCAGGGTTATGATGTTGTAGGCATGATGATGCGCCTGTGGTCAGAGGAAACGATCTCTAGCGGAACTCATAATCGCTGCTGCACGCCGGATCAGATGAGCGATGCGCGCCGGATTGCGGATCAATTGAAAATCCCGTTTTATGTGCTGGATACTAAATCGGTCTTTCGCAAGACAGTGGTGCAGTATTTCATTGACGCTCACCGCGAAGGAATTACGCCGAATCCATGTTTAGAGTGCAACCGGCATATTCGCTTTGATTTTTTGCAGCAGAACGCGCTGGCGCTGGACGCGGATTATCTGGCGACAGGGCATTATGCGCGGATTCAACAGGGTGAAGATGGCAAGTTCCTGCTCAAAAAGGGGCTGGATGACGCAAAAGATCAAAGCTATGTGCTGAGCGTGATGGGGCAGGATCAGCTTGCACATGCGATGTTCCCGGTGGGCGAATACGCCAAGCCAGAGGTGCGCGCATTGGCGCAGAAATTTGGCCTGCCAACGGCCAGCAAACATGATAGTCAGGATTTATGCTTTTTAGGCGACGGGGATTACCGCCGTTTCTTGCGTGAAAATGCGCCAGAAATGATGGCGGTTGGCCCGATTGTTCGGCGTGATGGCGCGATTATTGGCGAACATTCAGGATTGGCAAATTACACCATCGGCCAGCGCAAGGGGCTAGGCGTATTTGCGGCTGAGCCGATGTATGTGATCGCGCTAAACCCGGCGGCTAACGCGCTGGTGGTGGGGACGGCTGAAGAACTAGGGGGCAGGACTCTGACGGCCCGGCGTGTTAACTGGATTGCAGGAAGCGCCCCCGCAGAATCCTTCAGGGCAGAGGTGAAGATTCGCTATAAATCGCACCCGGCTAGAGCGGCGATTGATACGCTCGAAGATCAGCGAATGCGAGTCACGTTTGATGATCCGCTGCGCGACATCACGCCGGGGCAGGGCGCAATCGTCTATCATGGAGATGTTTGCCTGGGCGGCGGCATTATCGAGAAAGCTGACGCCTAGATCTTTGAAGGTTTTTGCAGCCGACTAGCGGAAAAAGGCGGCGATCTCCGGCGCGAAGAGCAGCATGACGACGGTAGCAATGACGATATATTGGCCGTAGGGCAGCGGGGTGAACAAGCTGTAATGCCGCCCGGCCAACCGCCGAACGATCAGATAGATGATCGCCCCTAAAGCCCCTAAAAAGACCGTCAAGAACATGGTGATGATCAGCGCCTGCCAGCCGAGGATTAGCCCGGACAGCGTGATCAACATGACATCGCCGTAGCCGAAAGCTACCTCTTCAATTTTTGAACCGCGCAGTGATGAGAGCAGCGCGGTGAAGATGAATCCACCGAGATAGAGCAGGAAGAAGATGCCGAAGCCGAGCAGCGCCCCAAGCAGCGCCTCACCTACGTCTGGCCCATAATCGATGAAGATGGCATCGGCCAGCGCCAGCAGGCAAGAGGGGATGATGACCACAAATAGAATCAGCCGGTGTTCGAGATCGATCGCGGTGATTAGCACGAAGATCGCCATATAGAGCAGGTAGATGATGAACTGAAGCAGCGTGATTTCAGCATCGTCCTGAAAAGTGATGAGCGTGAGCAGAAATAGGCTGATGGTACATAGTTCGGTGAGTGGGTAGCGCCAGCGGAGACGGCCCCCATCGGGCGCAGCGCGCTGATTGAAGATGAACGCGAGAATGCCTGACCAAGCGATGATTGGGCGGGGGGTGCCATCGGCGTAGCGCGGCAGTTTTGGGCTGCGGCGTTCTGGCAGATCATCGGAGAGCGCATTGACGGCGATTCCGGCGAGCCAGCCTGCAAGCGTGACGAGGATGATGCTGACAACGTTGATTTCGATCATGAGACCTTCACGGAATGGGTGGGGCGGGCGGCAGCAAAGTAAAAGATACAACTAACACCGCGAGAATCGCCAGTATCACTGAAACTATAATCGCAGTTTTGCCCGCGTTGGATAAAGGGATTTCTGCCACGGTAGAAGAAGCAGCGTCAAAGGTCAGCTCAATCGGGGTTACTTCAACGCCATTCACCCGCCATGCGGCAATTTTATCAGCGGTCAGGCTAATGATGATCATCAGCAGATCAGGGTAATTCCATTCGCGGATATCTAGCGATGAAGGCCGCGGGTCGTGTTTTGGGTGGCTGTGATAGAAACCGAGCAGTTCTTGATCGGTTGTTTGCGCGTGGTTTATCGCTTTTAGAAGCGATGGCGGATCGAGAACATAAGCGCGTTCAGGAAAGGCGGCAGCGTTTGGAACGGGAATTGCCCCGCTGATGAGGATGCCTTTCCCGATCAAAACGCCGCAGGCTTCTTCAGGGGCGGCCTCTTTCGCTGCGGTTTTGATCTGCTCTGCAACGCGGCGAGGAAGATGAACAGCCAAGATTAGCCCCCCGCTTCCGGGATAATAAAAGTTTCGGTGCGCTTGCTTTGCGGCGGGTTGCGGGTTTCATAGAACAGCTCAACATCAAGGGTGTATTCGCCGGCGGGATCATATTCGCGCGAGCGTAGGTGCAGCGTGAATTCCATGTCATGGTGCATGGTTTCGATGATATTTAATTCAGCGACGATAGCGCCTTGCGCGTTATGGGTGGTTATGACGAGATTTGGGCGCTGTTGAAACGGCGTAACCATGACATGCACGAATACGCGAAACCGATCAGGATAAACGCCAATTTCGATCTGTTCGATTTTGACTTCTTGAGGCGGGAGGGGTGAAGAACCCGGCGGGAAAAACTGAATTTGGTTATCCATAATGCGCTTTTGAAATGATCGGGCGAATAAGATTAAGCGGATTCACGCTGCGGCCTGTAACGCTTGCAGCGTTTGCCAGGCAACCTCAAAATGAGCGTTCGGCACTAGAAGATGATCACGTTGAAAGGCAGCCAGCGGCAAAATAGGCACGCCAGCAGCGGCTAAGGCACTGCTGATGGTCGCCATGAAACCGGTGAGCGTCAGTTCTAGCACGCCATCAAAGGTGATCAAGCGATAGGGATCGCTAATTTCGTGATCTGGCAGCCGCGGCGCAAACTCTGAAATAAGATCATCAGCGATTACCAGTGTTACTTCGTCTTTATCCACGATGAGCGCAGCGAATGGTTGTCGTGATTGCGCGATGATTCCCGCGGCAACCATCACACCCGCCAGCGGCAAATGCAGCACCCTGTAAAGCTGGTCATCTGTATACAGTGGGATTTTTGACAACAATTTCTGTGCCGAACTGCTCATCAAAATTACTCGTCAAATTGATAGGTGGCTTCAGCATAATACCGCACCTGCCGCCTTGCAACCTTCTCATTTAGCCAATTTTGCAATTCTTCGTTTTTCTTCTCAATAGGGATGTTTTCATTGCGTAATATTTCGAGTGGATAGTTGACCCGTACTGCACGGCCGTGAACAATGTGACGGCTGACGCCAGTGGGTAAGGGCGATGCGATGGACGCAGAGGCTAGCACTTCGTCGGGTGTATAGGGGCGAAAGCGTACCAGCGCGATTCCATCGGGATGGTATTTCCAGATGCTGTCTTCATCTTCAAGGTTGGTGCGCTGAAGTAGGGCGCTGTGTTCGTATAAATGTACGACATGCCGCAGCACCTGATTGCGCAAAGTAAGCTGATCTGGCGCAATAAAGAGGTTGTGCGTGCTGCCGTGCCGGATCTGAATTGTGGCAATCGGGTTCTGGTTGGCGCTGCTACCATTTTCAATGATCAAGTCAGGCACTTGCCGCAGTTGGTGTAGGAAGGCCTCACCATTCCACTGGCAAACGACGTGCTGCCAGGTTGCCAGTTCAACCAGACCGCTGTCGTAGCGGGCAATCTGCACCAGAATATGAGGATAACCAAGCGCCTTAAAAGAGAATATGCGATTGGCGCCGTCTAACACGACATACTGGCCGTCATTTAGCGGGGCAACGACGGGCGGATTGATCATGTATTCTTCGTCGCGCATCCTGCCGATCAGCGGGGCGCTGCGCTGCATATCATGCGACTCGTGAGGATGCACCGACTCGGTAAGGACAATTCGCAGATCGGGCATCGAAATCGTCTGATTGGTCATATAATCCCTTTTTGGGAAGAAGTATATGGTAAATGTTAGCGTATCATGATCAGTTCAGCAGGACAATGCGCCACGCGGCAATTTGGACGATGTGACTAACACACAGCGCAAACTGGAGATACAGGTAAAAATATGGGAGCGCAGGATCAGGGGTCAAATGCTGTTCAGGGGCGCTGGTTGGTGATACCGCGCTCACTATGTTTCGTGTGGAATGGGGACGCTGTGCTTTTGATGAAACGCTCGCCAACAAGGCGGATTTTCCCGAATCGCTACAATGGGATTGGCGGGCATATTGAAGCTGATGAAGACCCGGCGGCGAGTGCGCGCCGAGAAATTTTAGAAGAAACTGGCCTGCAAGTTCAGAATATGCGCCTGCGGGGTATTCATAATATCAATGCGGGTGAGGCAACCGGAATCATGCTGTTCATCTTCACCGCCGAGGCTAACAGCCGCGACGTTATTGATTCGGATGAGGGGGTTTTATACTGGATTCCGCGGGATGAGGTTTTTGCGCTGGATCTGGTGGAGGATTTATCCTTAATTCTGCCGCGATTATTCGATGCAAAGGATGATTCGGAAATCTGGTTTGCACATGTATCTTATGATGAGGCCGATCATATCGTGCTTCGCTATGCAGAAGAAATTCCATGAATGAAAATATTCAGGCTGAAAATATAGATGTGCCTGCCGCGCCGCCGCAGCGCAGCCGCCTGCGCCGGATAGGTTGCTGGTTTCTGGTGGTGATCTGGTTTCTGGTGCTGCTGCTTCCGTGCTTCTTCTTTGCGCTGGCGATCAATCAGGAAATTGTGATCCCAACAGGATCAGTTCCGGGGCAGAATATTCGTATCTGGTTGATCATGGAGACCCATGCGCGCGGCTTAGGCGTTTCTAGCGCAACAGCTTTCAGCGACACTGAAAATGCGGCATGCTTACAAACGCAGACGAATTTCGTGCTGTGGTCGGGTAGGGCTGATCCGGTGCAGTCCTGCGAATGTTATCAGCGCGATTCTGCCGATGCTATGTGGTCACTGGTGAGTATTGAAGCGGCGCAGTGTGCTGCTTCGCAGGAATGAGCGATGGAACTTGAGGGCGCGGGCTTAGCCATTGCTTTGGGCTGCGGCTTATGCTTGTTGATTATTGCCGCGTCTATTGTGCTGCCCATTCTTTCAACGGTGATTGATGTCTTTACGACTATTTTTGAGCTGGCATCGGGGCTATTGGGGGGCGGGCCAATTGGCTGCATTGGCTGTTTAGTGCTGGCAGCGGGCTGCGGTGGGGCGCTGTTTCTGATCTATGTGGTGTTCAGCGCGGCGCCGCGCTGATTGTGAAAAGGATAAGGGCGCATGAGTGCGCCCTTAAAATAATCAACGATCCCAAGACTGCGGCGTAATTATGTTCACGCAGAAGCCTAGCCAAGCAGTTCGGGTATGGTTTCTGGATTTTCTGCGATGCGCGCACCTGCTGCTCGAAGCGCGTCAATCTTCTCTTGTGCAGTTCCCTGACCGCCTTCAACAATTGCGCCAGCATGCCCCATACGGGTGCCTTCGGGGGCGCTGCGCCCGGCGATGAAGGCGACGACGGGTTTGGTCATGCGCGCCTTGATAAATTCGGCGGCGTCAATTTCAGCGCGCCCGCCAATTTCGCCCATCAGTACGACTTTCTCGGTTTGCGGGTCAGCTTCAAACATTTCCAGCACTTCAACGAAGGTGGTGCCGATGACCGGATCGCCGCCGATGCCCACGCAGGTAGATTGGCCGAAGCCAGCGGCGCTCATGGCGGCGACGGTTTCATAGGTCAGCGTACCACTTTTTGATACTACGCCAACACTGCCGGGCATGCCGACATAGTTGGGCATGAACCCGACTTTAGCTTGACCGGGGGTGAGTACGCCGGGGCAGTTCGGGCCGATTAAACGGCTGTTACTATTCTTGAGATATTCGTACACGCCCATCATATCGCGGATCGGGATGCCTTCGGTCAGGCAGATGATCAGGGCAACGCCAGAATCAATGGCTTCGTAGATGGCGTCTGCGGCATAGGGGCCGGGGACGAGAATCATGCTGACGTTAGCATCGGTGGCTTCGACGCAGCCTTTTACGGTGTCGAAAATAGGCTTGCCGTGTACCCATTCGCCGCCTTTTCCGGGCGTGACGCCGCCGACGACGGTGGTGCCGTATTCAATCATTTGACCGCTGTGAAATTTACCTTCACGTCCGGTCATACCCTGTACAAGAACTCTTGAGTCGCGGTCAATCAGAATAGCCATTTTTAGATTTCTCCTCTGGCGGCGGCAATCGCTTTCTTAGCGCCGTCCGTGAGGGTGGACGCTGCCGTAATATTCGGAATATTGGCCTCATTAATGATGGCGCGCCCCTCTTCGGCGTTGGTGCCTGCAAGGCGAATCACCATGGGCTTATCAGTTGGTACTTCCTGTAATGCCTGCAAAATGCCCTTAGCTACTTCGTCACCGCGGGTGATGCCGCCGAAAATATTGAAGAGCACGGCTTTCACATCGGGATCAGAGAGGATGATGCGTAGAGCTGCTGCGACGCGATCTGCTTGTGCGCCGCCGCCGATATCGAGGAAGTTGGCAGGGAAAATATCGCCGCCGCCGTAGAGCTTGATCATGTCCATGGTGGTCATGGCTAGACCAGCGCCGTTGACCATGCAGCCAATTTGCCCGTTGAGCTTGACGTAGGTGAGGCCGGCTTCGCGCGCCTGGGTTTCCACCAGCGGCTCGGCTGAGGTATCGCGCTGCGCGGCTAAATCGGGCTGGCGATACAGCGCATTGTCGTCAATCACCATTTTGCCGTCCAACGCGAACAGCGTATTTTCGCCAGTGATGACCAGCGGGTTGATCTCTGCGAGTACGGCATCGGATTCAACGTAACAGCGGTATAGATTACGCGCGATTTTGGTGAACGCCGCCCAGTGTTCGCGGGGCAGGTTGATACCGCTGGCAATATTGCGCGCCTGATATTCACGCAGACCTAGCGAGGGGCTGATCCATTCACGCACGATGGCTGAAGGGTTGACTCTGGCGACTTCTTCGATTTCAACGCCGCCTTCAGAGGATGCCATGATCAAGGGCTTGCCTGCTGCGCGGTCATTGGTAATGCCGAGATAAATTTCGCTGCTGATGGATGATGCAGGGTCGATCAAGACGATGCCGACGGTATGCCCTTTAATATCCATGCCTAGAATTTTATCGGCGGCATCGTAGGCTTCTTGGGGCGATTTCGCCAGCTTAACGCCGCCAGCTTTACCGCGCCCGCCAACCAGCACCTGTGCTTTAACGACGACTGCGCCGGTAAGTTCTTCGGCAATGATGCGCGCTTCTTCGGGGGTTGTTGCGGTTTTACCGTTGGCAACCGGGATGTTATATTGCGCGAAGCGGCGCTTCGTTTGATACTCGTGTAAATTCACTGATACGCCTCCCTTGTAATTAAGTGCTTGTGCAGCATTGCGGATTGAATTTCCGAGGCTGTAGACAAAACGCCAAAAATTATAGCGCGAATAAGCTGCCTTAGAAAATCTCGATTGTGTGATCGATTACTTCTACGTCGCGGCCTTGCACCTCTACCCAATCGGCAATTTTAGAAAGCATGCTGTTTACGTGCCGCGAATCGCTGCTGACCACGGCGGCGGCAATCACCGCTGAGTTCCACAAATCTAGATCATCAACTTCAGCCACAGAAGCATTGAACTCGCTTCGCATGCGGCGAATGAGCGATTGCAGGATGGCGCGCTTCTCTTTTAGTGAATGGACGCCATCAAGGCCGAGTTCGATAGTACATACGCCGATTATGGGCCGTGCCATCGGGGGATTCCTCTAAAGTTAGCTTCAAGTTTAGATATGGTGAGATTAACGTGGTTGCGTATCAAACGCGAGTAGATTATTCTTTTCGCATCAACGGATGATTTTTGCTTAACAACACAGTATTTTTGGTCGGCACCGATGGGGGATGGGTATGAAGATGAAACGCGCAGCGCGGCTCGGAGTTTTGCTTGGGCTGGCGGTAGTGATCATCGCCGGTGCGACACTGGCGGCGGGGCAGAGCAGCAACTTACTGGTGAATCCCGGCTTTGAACCGCCGTTTAATAACGCCGCCGGAGCGCCTGTACGTATGGTTGCGCAAGGATGGCAGCCATGGCATGTGCCTTCACAACCAGGCGATTCATTTTCGCAAAATATTCAGCCTGAATATTTACCCGCTTCGGATACTGCTAACGGCCTTGGGGTTCCCCGTATTCATGGCGGCAGTGATGCCCAGCAGATATTCACTTTTTTCGCTACCTTCACTGGCGGTGTTTACCAGCAGGTGGCGGGGGTAACGTCGGGGAACAGCTATCAGTTTTCGGCCTTCGTCTATACGTGGTCAACCAGCTTTGATGACGCGAATGCCAGCGAGACACCCGGCAACGTGGCTGTGCAAGTGGGGATTGACCCCACAGGTGGCACTGATGGACAAAGCGCCAATATCGTTTGGTCGCCAGCGGGCGCGCCACAGTACGACAGTTGGGCGCAGTATACGGTTAGCGCCGCGCCGACGGGTAACAGCCTGACGGTGTTTGTACGCGCACAGCCGCAAGACCCGGTGAAGAATAACGTCATTTATATTGACGACGCGCAGCTTTCGACGGGTGGCGGGACTGCGCCTATCGCTACAACCCAACAGCCTAGCAGCGTACCGGCAACTGCCACTGTCGCCCCGTCAAATACGCCTGCGCTGGTGGCAACAGCCATCCCTTCAGACACGCCCATTCCTTCGGATACACCCGTTCCGACGCAAATTTTTACGCCTAGCCCGATGCCGACGATTGATAACACGCTATTCCCCGGACGCTATGTGTATACGGTGCAGAGTGGCGATACTGTCGCGGTAATTGCTGCTGCGTTTAACAGCTCTGTAGACGCCATCATTAGCGCCAACGGCCTTGGCCCGAATGGGCTGATTTTTGTGGGCCAGCAGCTTGTGGTTCCGGTAGGGCTGCCGTTCACGCCGCCGCCGCCACAACCAACAGGCGCGGCGCCTACCGCGGTGGTGATTCCTTCCTCAACTACAGCTGCGCCTGCGCCCACGACTGCTCCAGCGCAGCCGCCGCAGGTTAATACGACGACTTACGTTGTTCGCCCCGGGGATACTCTGTTTTGGATTGCGGTGCGCCATAATACGACGGTAAATCATTTGGCGATGCTGAATAACATTTCCAACCCCAACCTGATATTTGCGGGACAGCGGCTGCTGGTTCCGGTGAATACGGCGCAAGCGGTACCGACAGCCGTCGTTATCCCGACGATTGACGGCGCGACAGCCCAAGAGGTGCGGACATACACTGTTCAAGCGGGCGACAACCTGTACAATATTTCGCTCAGGTTTAATGTTCCGTTAGCAAACATCATTAGCGCCAACGGCATCGTGAATCCTAGTCGTATCTATATCGGGCAGACATTGATCATTCCGTAATGACAAATGAGTAGTTGGCGAGTAGTACGCAACGCATCTAACAATGAGATCGTTCTCGCACACGCGAAAGTTTGCAGTTCCTTCTGGTGCCATCTGAAGGGGCTGCAATTTTCGCGTAAACTGCCGCCTGACCGTGGTTTGTGGTTCATAAATAAGCATGAAAGCCGATCACAAACTTCGATTCATATGTTTTTCGTCTTCTTCACGATTGGCGTGATCTGGCTTGATTCTTCGGGGCGAGTGGTGGATAAGGCGTTAGCGAAGCCATGGCGGCCTTACTATGCGCCGCAATCCCCTGCGCGTGATTTCATTGAGGCGCTGCCAGGGATACTGGATCGTGTACAGGTGGGCGATCAGTTGGTTTTTGAAGATCCCGCAATATGAGAAATCGGATTATTTGCTTGCTGTGTTTGGCCTTGCTGCTTTTGCCAATGGCTATGCACGCACAAAATACGCAGTCAACGGTCACGCTGCATGTTGTACAACGCGGAGAGAATCTTTATCGTATCGCACAGACCTATGGCGTTACGGTCGATGATCTGGTTCGGCTGAACGGGTTGGCCGATCCGGGGAGTATTGATGTTGGGCAGAGGCTGCTGGTGCCGGCGGTGGGTGTTCCCATAAGCGGCGCCTCACTCGTACATGTGGTGCAGCCAGGCGAAAGCCTTGACAGCATTGGCGCGCTGTATGGCATGACGGGCGTGGAAGTTCAGTCGTTAAATGGACTTCCAGATGGCGTGATCTATGTGGGGCAGGGGCTTATGGTTTCGATGCCCGAATCGGCGCCAACGGCAGTTCCGGAAGTGGCTTCGCTGAATATGCCCCCGGCGGTGGTTCATATCGTTGCCAGCGGCGAAACTTTGTTTCGGATTGCGCAAAGTTATGGTTCGACAATTAACGCCATTGCCAGCGCCAATGGCATCAACAACGCTGAGATCATTTATCCTGGGCAGCGACTGGTCATACCGGGCGTTGAACCGCCGCAACTTACGGCTGCGCTGCCAAACCCGATCACTGGATTTGATGTATCGCCCATCGTTTTGATTGAAGGGCAAACCGGACGTTTTCATTTACAGTCGGCGTCTCCAGTGACACTTTCAGGCAGCTTTCTGGATCAATATGCAAGTTTTGCCAATGAAGGGGAAGATTCTTCTGCCTTTTTCGGCATACCGGTTGGGACAGAAGCGGGGATATATCCAGCGACATTTAGCTTCACCGATGCTTCTGGCGCGAGTATTTCGCTGGTGGCGAATGTTCAGGTTGTCTCTGGCGGCTATTTCCAGTCCGATAATATTGCGGTGGTTGGCGATAGCAGCGTCCTGCTTGATCCGGCGGTGGAAGATCAGGAATTGAGCCTGATTCGTTCGTACATGACGGCATTTAACCCGGAACGTTATTTTTCAGGGACGTTTGGGCTGCCGGCGGCGGCGACGATTACCTCTGGCTTTGGAAATGTACGCTCCTATGATGGGGGCGATGTGCTACGAGTGCATACCGGTACTGACTTTGGCGGCGCGCCAGGGACTCCGATTCTTGCCCCGGCACCCGGCCGGGTTGTCTTTACGGGGACTCTGAATATTCGCGGTAATGCCACTGTGATCGATCACGGGTGGGGGGTGTATTCAGGATACTGGCACCAAAGCGCCCAATACGTACAGGTGGGGGATATGGTTACCACGGGGCAGGTGATTGGCGCTGTGGGCGCAACTGGTCGGGTTTCTGGCCCTCATTTACATTGGGAAATTTGGGTTAATGGCGTGCCGGTAGACCCGATGCAGTGGACTGTTCAGCCTTTTGCCTAGCGGCGCATTTATCAAAAACATCCTGTAGGGTATTAGAACCTTACAGGATGTTTGCGTGTTTAGACGGGGTTGCAGCGGGACTTTTCAAACACCCGCTTAGCCGACAATCTGCTGATAAATTGCGACAGTTTCAGGGGCGATGGCTTCACCGTTTTGGCGCAGTGTTTTCTCTAATTTTCGGAAATGGCTAACGGCTTCGCTGCGCCTTCCTAGGGTGATATACAGATTCATCAAACTGCGGTGCAGGGCTTGCTGCGAACTATCTGCTTGAAGCGCCTTTTGGAGTAATCGCAGCGCCTGTTCCGGATGATTCGTCTGAATTTTATGTTCTGCGGCTCGCGCCAATGCTTCCAGATAGCCTGCTTGAAAATCGGAGCGTCGCTGTTCAATCCATAGATCGTGATTGCCGGATAGAAATGAGCCGCTGTAAATTTCCAATGCATTCTGTAAGGCGTTGAACCGGTCGGGGTTGTCTATTTCCCGACTGTTCAAGAGTTGAGAGACAAAATCTGAAACATCGTATTCGACGCGCAAATTTGAGGCAATGCGATAATATCCATCTTCATGAATCAGCGCGTCAACATTCAATGCTTTATGCAAACGGCGTTTCGTAACATGGAATACATTCACAGCTTGGTCGTTGTCCAGATCCGGCCAGAAGGCGGCGCAGATTTCTGAGCGCGTGATTGCGGGGCGATCTAGCGCGTAGAAGAAGAGCAATCGGGGTAAATGACCTTCCCACGTATCAATCGGTAAATCATTTAGCAATACGAATCCCGGGCCTAATGCGAAAACTTCGATAACATCCTCTGAATCCGTTTGCAACCGGTAGAAATTTTCCTTAACAATGCGGTCATCTTTCAACATGATGCCGCGTTCCTTCGCCATGAGCGCAATCCATGAGAGACGCGGCACCGTGCGGCTGTTGATCAGAATGGTACAACCATCGGGTAACATATTTGCGACTTGTTCGAGAAAGTATTGGATATCATCGGCGAGATCGCTCCGGTCAAACTCATCAAGAATCAGGATAAAAGTTTGCCCATTGCCCAGCTCGGCAAGATCGGAAGCCAGAGCACCCACCATCGTATTAAAATTAAACGGATTCCAATTTTGCAGTACATGATCGCCAAAGCCGGGCTTTTGTTTGCTGATGGTATGAACCAGCCCGGTTAGAAAGGCGGACAGATTAGTATCTTCTACCCCCAGCGCATAGTAGAATACGGGGTATGCCCGATCCTGAAGCAGCGTTGCCACCACTAAAGAGCGATAATTACTTTCAGGATGAAGAAGCAGGAATCGCCCGCGCAGGGGGAATTTTTCAATTTCATGGAGAATGGGTTTCAATAAATTGCTTATGCCTGCCACGGAAGCTCCTTGCGAACAGGGCGCAGTAAAGTCACTATCCAGATTTTAACGTATGATAAGGTAAATGCAATTTTGCTCATACTAAGCTGTGTTGAGAATACTTTCCGGATTATTAACTGTGAACTTCTGCGATGAATGAAACCCCCACTAGAACGTTTGGCCTTTCACTCGCCATTATTGCCAGCGTGATGCTGTTTTCAATTCTGCCGCTGATGCAGGCGGGATGGGTCTTGATGATTGAGGCTCGAATTCAATCAAGCATGGGCGTGCTGCCGCAAACGACAGAAACGCCGGAGACGGAAGCCATTGCGACAGGTGGAAATTTGGCCGGAGTTTCGAATGCCGGGCTGCTGATACAGATTGCGCTGGCGATTGTTTTTCTGATCATTGCTGTGATGGCATGGAGGGGACGACCTCCGCAAATTCGCTGGATTATGTTAGCAGCAGTACTGGCGCTGACCGGGATCGGCTTATGGCAGAGCATTTCTGCGGCAATCGCGCCTGCTGATCTGGGGCAAGGGGTTGACTCTGGCGCGGCAATTACCCGTCAGGTGGCTTGCGGCGCGGTGGCTTTACAGACGCTGATTCCGCTTTATGTGCTGTGGTATATGAATCGCGCCCCCGCACGCGCTTTCTATCGGGGGGCGCCGCAAGCCGAGACGAGAAGTTAAATCGTCAAGACACCGAGGGAAGGGATTGACTTGCAGAGGCACACAAAAAGCGAGTCAACGACTCGCCTTTTGTGTGCTGGACTATGACTATGCTTTTGCCGCGGCCTTTTTGTGCTGGCGCTCTTCAAGCTCCATCGCTACCAATTCGCGCCTTAATGTTTTGCCGACGGTGGTTTTAGGCAAGGAGCTGATGAACGCATACCGTGTGGGAATTTCATAACGCGCCAGCGAACGCGCCGCAAATTCTTCGAGTTCTTTTTCAGTGACGGTTTGATCTGGCTTCAGCACGATCCACGCTTTGAGCGCCTCTTGACCTTCTTTTTCCGGGTGCGGAACTGCGGCGACGCCGACTTCGAGGACGGCGGGATGCTCGCTGAGCACCTTTTCCACATTGTTTGGATAGACATTGAAACCGCCCACCAGCGCCATATCTTTCTTGCGATCGACGATATAAAAATAGCCGTCTTCATCCATACGGGCGATATCGCCGGTATACAACCAGCGTTTGCCATTACGCTCGCGGATGGCGATGGCCGTCTCTTCGGGGCGATTGTGGTAATACTCCATCACATGCGGGCCGGTCATGACCAGCTCGCCTATTTCGCCAACAGGCACTTCTACTTCATCGTCATCAAGGCTGACGATACGACATTCAACATCGGGCATGGGCAAACCGATAGAACCAGCGCGATTTTCGCCCCGGTAAGGGTTGCAGTGGGATGCAGTCGGCATTTCGCTGAGGCCAAAGCCTTCTAGCAGTTTGCCCCCGCTTAGGCGCTCAAAATCGCGTTTTGTCGCCGGAGAGAGCGGCGCGGAACCGCTGATACAGCCGCGAATGGATCGCAAGCTGATTTTCCCGGACACGACGTCGGGGTGATTGTTGACCGCGTTGTAGAGCGCCGGAACGCCCATGAATAGGGTGGGCTTATAGGTGTTGATGACATCTAGCAGGTCTGGAATGTCGCGCGCGTTTGGCACTAAGGCGATGGTTGCGCCTACCGATGTAGCGAAACCTACGACGGTAACCATGCCGTAAACGTGAAACATGGGAATGGCGCCGAGAAAGATCTCTTTGCTGGGGTCTTCGCCGCTTGAGAGGCAAACGCGGCAGTGCAGAATGTTGGCAACCAGCGCCCTATGGGTTGCTGCTGCACCTTTGGAGATGCCGGTGGTACCCCCCGTATATTGGAAAATGGCGAGATCGTTTGTGCCGACATCGGTTTGAGGCTTTTTTCCGGCATACTGTTTCAGAACGTCGAGCATCCATAGGTCGCCAGCGCTCAACGATTCAAGATAATGCCCGCCTTTTTTCTCTTTGGCGAGGCCAAAAAGGATTTTTGCCGGAGCGGGCAGCCAATCCTTCACGTTGGTGACGATGATTTTTTCGACTTTCGTGCGCTTGCGAATGCCATCTAGCAGCTTGTAGAAAAGCGACATGCAAATTACGAAACGCGCCCCGCAGTCGTTAATTTGTATCTGCATTTTATCGGCGGGGTAGGTGGGGTTTGTAGCGACAACCACGCCGCCCGCCTTCAATACGCCGAAATAGGCGATCAGAAATCCGGCGATGTTGGGCATCACCAGCGCAACCCGATCCCCTTTCTTCAACCCCATGTCAATGAGCGCGGCTGCCATGGCATCGGTCTGTTCATCAAGCTGGCGATAGGTGATTTTTTCAGCCACACGGCCAAGTAAGGGCAGGCGCGCACTGGTGATGATGGCGATGTTATCGGGGTATTTTGCGGCAGAATCGCGCAGCATCTGGTGCAAGGTGATATTGGGATATGGCTCTAGCGACGCGGGGACGCTCGCATCGTAATGGGCAAGCCACGGTTTATCGGCATAAGTAACCATATCTATGACTCCTACAAAATCTAATTCAATTGTTTTCTGCCAGAATTATAGCCGGAGTTTGAGCAACTGACGTATTAGGATAGTGACCAGCCGCGCCAGTTTTCAGGGAGAATTGAAATTTGGCCTTGCTGGTTAAGGCAAATATGCTTGCTTTGGCCGGTTACAAATAATGTGCCGGTTTCAGCGTCAACAATTTCATATTCAAAAGTGACGGTTCTGCTTTTTATTTCCGCCAGCCATGTTCGCACGGTGATACGCTGATCATAGCGCACGGCTTTCAGATAGCGCGCATGAATTTCGGTGACGGCTAAAACAAACCCCTGCCGCTCAAAATCGGCATAGCTGGCGCCGCGCTGGCGGGCGTAACTGCTGCGCCCTTCCTCAAAGTATACGATATAGCTGGCGTGATGGATAATGCCCATCGCGTCAGTTTCAGCATAGCGCACATGAAAGCTGGTTTCAGCGATGAATACATCGTTTGCAGGCAAGATTTAACTCCTGATTGTGTCGTTTAGCGCTTGTGCCGTCGTTCAAGTTCTGCTTCAACATCGCTCAATTGAATATCCAGCGCGGCCATGAGTACCAGCGCATGATAGAACAGATCGGAAAATTCGCCAA
>DAOTUZ010000014.1:0-16753 GCA_034437295.1 Anaerolineae bacterium
TGGCACGATCCCCGATCAACTAGAACGGGTGGAAACTTTTCTCCGCGACTATTTGCGAAAAGGCGTTTCGCTCAGCCAGAGTATGGCGCGCAGTGAGCAATATGAAGTCCCATTGGAAGCGGCCCGCGAACTGGTCGTAAATGCTGTCGCCCATCGTGATTACAGCATTGATGGAGACTGCGTACATGTGAACCTGTATCGCAACCGTATGGAAGTGATTAGCCCCGGCGGGTTGCCCGGCCCAATTACACTGGACAACATGAAAGATGAACGCTTCTCGCGTAATCCGGTCATTGTGCAGGTACTTTCGGACATGCACTTTATCGAACGGCTAGGATACGGGGTCAATCGCGTCTTTTCACTGATGCAAGAGCGCAAATTGCGCGCACCCCAGTTTGAAGATACGCCAGGCATGTTCAAAGCCGTGCTTTACAACCAATATGAGCCGGTTTTGAGCGAGAGCGATCATCAAGCCCCACCAGTTCCGGAATTTCAAGGGATGTACAAAGGGCAGGCCATTAACCCCCGGCAGGAATCAGCACTACTTTTCTTGCGTACTGGAAATACCCGTATCACGAATAAAGACCTTCAGACGCAGTATCCAGATATTCACGCCGAAACTATCCGCCGAGATCTAGCAGATCTAGTCAATCGAAATGTGCTGCGTAAGCTCGGTGAAAAGCGTGGATCATACTATGTACTGATACCGGAATAGCAACCTTCATCTTGCCCTACAAATCACCCACGATTCCCGGCACTTCGGCCTTCACGGTAGAATGCCTAATGGCTTCATGGTATGCTTTTCGCCGTAAAAAACGTCGGAAACTGTTCATGAATTATCCCAAAATCCGCCTTATTGCGCTGGCCGCTATTCTCACTATGGTTGCGGCCTGCGACAGTCTGAACCCGCCAACACCGTCGCTGACACCAACGGATCCGCCAACGGTAACGCCGCTCCCTAGCGATACCCCGACCCCATCTGCAACCTACACCCCATCTGATACGCCTGAACCAACGCTAACTCCAAGTGCCACGCATACAGAAACACCCATACCAACGGCCACCAACACACCCCATCCCACGACTAATTTCATCTATGACAATTGGGATTTTGTGTCAGCGCCTGCCAATATCGCGTCCATGGTGAGTAACAACGCCATGTTAGCCTTCCTCAACACCAACAATCGCGCCCCGTCCGTGAATGCTCTCACCCCGCAGCCAGGGAATAACATTTCGACGCTGTATTACATTTCACCCACTGGCGGCGCCCCCATCCCGATCTTGGAGATGACCGCCCAAACCGGAGATCAAGTCTGGATCGCGCCAACCGGCACAGCCATCGCCTATATCCGTTCTGAAAACAATGCCTCGATAGACGGCTTATATGTCGTAGATTTAACACTGCCCACAGCAATTCGCGGGCGCGTTCTTCCTTTGACCACATTAGTTCAGCGCGGCATCTTCAGCGAGCCATCGTGGTCACCTGATGGCTCCCGTTTAGCGGTCGTATTGGATAGCGGATACGATCTAGATGTTTACACTGTTGGTCGTGATGGCGCGCTGCCAACCAACATGACTCAGAATGGCAGCTTTGACTTCTGGCCGAGTTGGTCACCCGATGGGCAGTTTCTCGCTTTCGTCAGTGATCGCGCCGTCTGCCCAACTTGGGCGCCCGGCGTTGAAGGCACCTGTGATGGCACCAATACCCCTCCCCCAACGGGTGGCTACGTCTATATCATGGATATCGCCAGTGGGCAGGTACAGCAAATTAGCCAGCAGTGGGTTACGGAACCGCCGCAATGGGTAAATCCGCGCCAGATTGCCTACGCCAGTGGTGATCCGGCCTTTGGCGATCCCGAACGTACCATCTGGATCGCAGATGTATTTACCGGCGAAACCCGTGAGCTTCGGTTAGCCCAAAACAATGATCCGATCAAACTTTCAGAAGTATGGTCGCCTTCTGGCAATCAAGTCATCTATCAGGCCGCATCCACCGAGACAATGATTGTGCTTGCCAACCTTGATGGCAGCGAAGTTGGCCGCGATAATGATCTAAGTTTCACCCGTTATGGTATGTGGGCAGATTGGTCACCCCGCGGTGACGCGATTGCCATCGGCGGTATCGGCGGTCAATGCCCTCACGGTATCATCGTCCTAAGCAATCAGTTTGGCACAATTGCGCGGGGTAACCCACCGCCCAGCATGTGCGAACCGCGATTTTCACCCGATGGTGTACGGCTAGCGTTCACCGGTGTGAATCCGCGTATTGATGGTCGCATTGATATTTACGTCGCTAACGCCAATGGCTTTGGAGGCATCAATCTAACTGCAAATTTGCGCGGAACCATCCGTTTACTAGGCTGGATCGGCGGGTAGGCTAGGCAGCAGTAATCTGCGGCATAATCGTTTTCTAAATGCGCGGCTCTTTTCGCGGGGATAGCGAATGAACAAAGGTGACGAATAATGGCAGAACAGCTTCAAGATAAAATTGCAGTGGTAACCGGGGCAAGTCGGGGCATCGGACGGGGCATCGCGCTGGAATTGGCTTCGCGCGGCGCAACCGTAGTCGTCAATTACCAAAAGAACGCCGATGCAGCAAACGCGCTGGTTGCAGAAATTGAGTCATCCGGCGGCAAAGCAATGGCTGTACAGGCCGATGTCAGCACCGAAGAAGGCGCCAACGCGCTGATCAAGACTGCCGTAGATACCTATGGAAGAATTGATATTCTGGTCAATAACGCTGGCACCACCCGCGACAACGTGATCATGTTGATGGGTGTCGAAGATTTTGATGCCGTTATTAACACAAATTTACGCAGCACATGGCTATGCTCCAAAGCGGCGGTACGCGCTATGATGCGTAAACGCTATGGCCGCATCATCAATATCACCAGCATCAGCGGCATCATGGGCAACGGTGGGCAAACCAATTACAGCGCAAGCAAAGCAGGCATTATCGGCCTGACCAAGGCACTCGCTCGCGAAGTCTCCTCGCGTAACGTGACCGTCAACGCCGTTGCGCCGGGTTTTGTACTCACCGATCTCACCGCAACGCTACCTGAAGATATCGCCAAAAAACTTAACGAAAATATCCCGCTTGGGCGTTGGGGCAGCATCGAAGATGTTGCCAAAGCCACCGCATTCCTCGCAACCGATGATGCCAGCTACATCACCGGCCATGTGCTGGTGGTTGATGGCGGGTTGGCGATGTAACGGAGCGAAATAAAAACATGACCACTATTTTCTCAAAGATCATCAAGGGTGAAATTCCTGCCGACATCGTACATCAGGATGAGCTTGTCACCGCCTTCAAAGACATCAATCCCATTGCGCCGGTACATATTCTGATCGTACCAAATAAAGAAATTGCTACAGTGAATGATGTCACGCCAGAAGATGAGCAAATGCTCGGTCATATGTTCATCGTCGCCCGCAAAATCGCCAGCGATCTTGGCATTGATCAGAATGGCTATCGCCTGATCATCAACTGTGGAAGCGATGGCGGGCAAGAAGTATTTCACGTCCACATGCATTTGCTTGGCGGCCGCAGTCTTGGCCCGGTACTAGCAAGAATGAAATAAAAGATGGGGCGCCTGAGTATCCGCGCCCCATCTTTTATTTTCCTATCAGATAAATAACAGCGCGCCTATTGGCCCGAAGCCTCTGCCGTCACTTCAAGCGTCGCCTCTAATTCCGGCGTCGCTTCAACAGTGCCTTCTAACAGCGGCAAAGCATCACTGGTCACCTCTGCTTCAGGCGTCGCCTCAACAGTTGCTTCTACTTCGGGCGTCGCCTCAGCCGTTGATTCGGCATCTGGATCGGTTCGATTCGGCCGCGCAAGATTCTCTATAGAGCGATCAACTGCGGCAATCACCGCTGCTGGATCAGTCACAACCGCATTATCATCCCCTGCGGTCAGCAAAACCCCATTGATCACCGCTGCCGGCGGAATAACAAACCCCTGCAAATCTCGCGCCTGATTCCGCGCTGCTAAGAGGATGCCATCTGGGCCGCCGCCAAGGTTGCATGCAGTAAATGTGCCGCGATCCATCCCCAGCGCCTCAGCGCCTGAGAGTATCCTTGAATTAGTGAACGCCTGATTACCAAACTGCTGCCAGTGAAATAGCGCTTCCATATACGGCCAGAATTGCCCCTGTTCAACGGCGCACATTGAGGCGCGAGCAGCGCCCTGCCCATTGCTAATCTCGCCGTAGCCGTATAAAGGTATGAAGGTGGTAGTTACACTGTTAGCGCGAATCCGCTCAATAAGGGGGTCAAGCAGCCCTTCGATAAAAGGTTTGCATTCTACACAGTCAAAACTGGAATAAAGCAGCACTTGTACCGGCGCATCTGGGTTCCCTAGCCGCGGGTAACCATCCCGCGCAGTGGTCATTGTAAGGCCTTCATAGCGTGCAACTGCGCCCTCTGGAATGGGTGCTTCAACCGGGCGGTTTCCCAGCCAGATACCGAATGCCAGCAGCCCAATAATAGCAGCAATCACCCCCACTGTAATGAGAATGCCGTTTCGCCGGCTTTCGCGCTCGCGTTCTTTGCGTCTATCGCCTAAACGCGCGTTGCCGGAAGCAGCTTGATTTTTTGAATCCGATTTTGTCTCTTTTGCCATGTCATCCTCAATTGGTCACCTAGAGCGCAGAGTCTACGCTGTCCTGCTCATCATGCCAATACCAGAATATTGCGCGTATTGGTACTACACGGTTTTAAAATGATCTGACAAATCGCACCATCTTCAGGTAAAATAGGTTCTATTCATCGCGTGAGATTGTAATACTACAGTTCATTTCGGTCTCCCTCGACCAGAAAACGATAGGAATTCGTCATATGAGCAAACTTTTCGATAATTTCGGCGCGCGCAGCACTCTCAATGTTGGCGATCAAACCTACACCATCTATCGCCTTGATGCCCTAGCATCGCGAGGCATTGGCAATATTCATCGACTGCCTTTCTCTATTAAGGTGCTGCTCGAAAACGCGCTTCGCAATCTTGATAATTACGAAGTCAACGAGTCCGATGTTGCAAATATCGCAAATTGGACTGCTAAGTCCCCGCAGCAGGTTGAAATCCCTTATAAGCCCGCCCGTGTAGTCCTTCAAGATTTCACCGGCGTACCCACAGTCGTTGACCTCGCAGCTCTACGCAGCACGATGCGCCGACTAGGGAAGGAACCGTCCAAAATCAACCCGATTGTGCCTGTCGATCTCGTCATTGACCATTCGGTGCAGGTAGACCGTTTTGGCACAACTGATTCCATTGTTTTCAACGCCAACCTCGAATTTGAGCGCAACCGCGAGCGTTATGAATTCCTTCATTGGGGGCAAAAAGCCTTCGATAATTTCCGGGTGGTGCCGCCTGCAACGGGCATCGTACATCAAGTAAATCTGGAATATCTTGCCAAAGTGGTGCTCACCCGCGATATAGATGGCGCGCGATTGGCGTTTCCAGACACTTTAGTCGGCACAGACAGCCACACCACCATGATTAATGGTCTCGGTGTTCTTGGTTGGGGCGTTGGCGGTATTGAAGCTGAAGCTGCAATGCTCGGCCAGCCCATCTATATGCTCATGCCGCAGGTCATCGGCTTCAAAGTTACCGGAAGCTTACGCGAAGGTACCACCGCTACCGACCTTGTTTTGACCATCACCCAAATGCTGCGCAAGAAGGGTGTGGTGGATAAGTTTGTCGAGTTCTACGGCTCAGGCTTGAGTACACTCGGGCTTTCAGATCGCGCAACCATCGCCAATATGGCGCCAGAATATGGCGCAACGATGGGCTTTTTCCCCGTAGACCAGATTACGCTGGGCTATCTGCAAACTACTGGCCGTGACGCGCACTTGCTTTCACTGGTTGAAGCCTACGCAAAGGAACAAGGCTTATTCCGTACTGACGACACGCCAGATCCCGAATACACAGATACCCTTGAGTTGAATCTCGCTGATGTTGAGCCGAGCATTGCGGGGCCAAAACGCCCGCAGGATCGCGTTCTACTGCGTGATATGAAAGGCACGTTCGAAAAAGCCTTAACTACCTCAGTCGAAGAGCGTGGTTTCGGGCTGGATGCAACTTCAACCAACGCATCTGCCATTGTTCATGAAAATGGGCAGACCGCCGAAGTCAAGCATGGCGTGGTAGTCATTGCCGCCATCACAAGCTGCACCAATACCAGCAACCCACAAGTGATGATCGGGGCGGGATTGCTGGCGAAGAAGGCGGTTGAAATGGGGCTAGATGTTAAGCCTTACGTCAAAACCAGCCTTGCCCCCGGTTCCCGTGTCGTGACCGATTACCTTGACCGCGCCAACCTGACACCTTATTTGCAGGCGCTCGGCTTCCATACTGTAGGCTATGGCTGTACCACCTGCATCGGTAACAGCGGGCCTGTACCGCAGCGCGTCGCAGATGCGGTCATCGAAGGTAATCTAGTTGCCAGCGCCGTACTCAGTGGAAACCGCAACTTTGAAGGCCGCATCAATCCGCTGGTCAAAGCCAACTATCTAGCCTCTCCCCCACTGGTCGTCGCTTACGCGCTCGCCGGTACCGTGGATATTGACCTGACTAATGATCCTATCGGCCATGACCGTGACGGAGAGCCGGTATACCTAAAAGAGATTTGGCCTACTCAGGAAGAAGTTCTTTCCACAATGCAGAAGGTGATCACGCCGGAATTGTTCCAGCGCCAGTACGGAAATGTCTTTGACGGCAATCCGAGTTGGAACGCCATTGAAGGCACGTCAGGCGATGTATTTAGCTGGGATAACACCAGCACTTACATTCAGGAACCACCCTTCTTCCTCGATTTTGACGTACATGTACCCGGAGTAACGCCCATTCATGGCGCGCGGGCATTGGCAGTATTGGGCGATTCAATCACCACCGACCACATCTCACCCGCTGGCAACATCTCATCTACCAGCCCCGCCGGGTTGTACTTACAGGAACACGGCGTTGCTAGAGCCGACTTCAACCAGTACGGCTCGCGGCGCGGGAACCATGAAGTGATGATTCGCGGCACATTCGCCAATATTCGCCTACGCAATCTAATGGTTCCCGGAAGTGAAGGCGGCGTCACCGAATATCTGCCTGAAAATCAGGTGATGAGTATTTACGATGCCTCAATGCGCTACCAGCAAAACGGAATACCGCTGATCATTCTGGCAGGCACTGAATATGGCTCAGGCTCCAGTCGTGACTGGGCGGCGAAGGGCGCGGCGTTGTTAGGCGTGCGCGCAGTCATCGCCCGCAGCTTTGAGCGTATTCATCGCAGCAATCTCGTGATGATGGGCGTGCTGCCGCTGCAATTCAAAGATGGCGAAAGCGCTCAATCACTGGGCTTGTCTGGGCGCGAAACCTTCGATATTTCGAGTGTGAACGACTCGCTTCAGCCTAAACAGGAAATTGAAGTCATAGCCACTGCCGAAGACGGGAAGGTAACGACGTTTACTGCCATCGTCCGCATTGATACGCCCGTTGAAGTCGAATACTACCGGAACGGCGGTATCCTCCCAACGGTATTACGTAAGTTCCTACAGTAAATTCACATAATCGCCTCTATCACATCCCCTCTTCATTTATCTGGAGAGGGGATTGATCTGGCAGAGGAAGCTTTTGACAAAAATCGAGCTTTATACCGATGGCGCTTGTTCCGGTAATCCGGGGCCGGGGGGCTGGGGGGCTATCTTAATTGCCTTTGATGAGATGGGAACTGTTAAAAAGGAACTTCCCATTTCGGGTTATGAGCCTCACACGACCAACAACCGCATGGAAATTAAGGCGGTCATTGAAGGGTTGAACCGGCTAACCCACCCCTCCAAGTTGACGGTTTATACTGATTCGCAGTATGTCGTGAATACCATGACGAAGGGCTGGAAAAAGAAGGCCAATCAAGAATTATGGAAACAGCTTGAAGAAGCTGCGCAGCCTCACAATATCACATGGAAATATGTACGCGGTCATGCTGGTCATGAATATAACGAACGCTGTGACAAGCTTGCGGTAGCCGCTATCCAAAATTGCACGCCTCGCTGACGGAGCCACTCGATGCCAACCATCGCCAACCGCGTTGCCGGGTTTTCAACCACGATCTTTACAGAAATCAATGAACTCGCTCTGCAATATGGCGCGTTAAATCTCGGTCAAGGTCGCCCTGATTTCGACGGCCCGCCCGATGTCATTCAGGCGCTAATAGATGGTTTGCGTAATCCCACCGTCAACCAATACCCGCCCGGCGCGGGCGCCCTCTCACTGCGTAAAGCGATCTCAGATCATACAGCCCGCTTCTATGGGATGGACGTTGATCCCCAAAAAGGCGTGTTGGTAACAGCAGGCGCCACTGAAGCAGTGTTTTCATCAATTCTCGGCACCGTAGATCGCGGTGATGAAGTCATCTTGATCGAGCCATATTTTGACAGCTATCTGCCCAATCTAGCATTTATCGGCGCGGTGCCGGTATATGTCCCGCTGCACCCCCCGAATTGGACATTTGATCCTGACGAATTGCGACGCGCCTTCACGCCAAAAACCAGAGCGATTCTGCTGAACACGCCCCAAAACCCAACTGGTCGCGTTTTCTCACTTGAAGAACTTACACTCATCGCTGATCTTTGCAAAGAACATGATGTCGTCGTGATCTCTGATGAAGTTTACGAGCATCTTGTATTCGATCAGGCGAAGCATATTCCGATTGCTTCTTTACCAGGCATGTTCGAGCGCACACTTACCGTAAGCAGCCTTGGCAAAACATTCAGCGTCACCGGATGGAAAATCGGCTGGCTTTATGGGCATCCTTCGCTTGTAGAAGGCGCATCACGCGCCCATCAGTTCGTCACCTTTTCAGCAAATCATCCGGCGCAGATCGCCGCAGCCTACGCGCTTAGCTTACCCGGCACTTATTACGAAGAATTCCAGTCTATGTATACCGTCAAGCGCGATCTACTCATGAAGGCGCTCACGGGTGCGGGCTTAAAAGCGCGCCAACCAGAAGGCACCTATTTCATCATGGCCGACTTTTCCGATGTGTTTGATGGTGACGACATCGAATTTGCACGCTATCTGACCACCGAAATCGGCGTTGCCTGTATCCCCCCAACGTTCTTCTACAGCCACGAGCACGCGCATATGGCTAGCACGCAGGCACGATTTGCCTTTTGCAAGTCCGATGAAATGTTGCAGCAGGTAGGCGAGCGTTTACGAAAGCTAACGCGCTAAAAATCGAAGGGTAAATCGGGGATAAACGCGCTTGCCCCGCCCATCTGAGCGGGGCAAGCGGTAAATTCATAATATAGCTGCGGTAAACAGGAACGGCGCGCTCAAAACGCCTAGGATAACCCCTAAAATCGCCCCAAAAACCAGATAAGCGACGAAATAGATGCCGATAGTGATCCATTCCTGATTCGGCTGCGTGAATTGGTGCAGCCGCTTGAAGGCCATCCCAATCAAATACAGCGCGTAGATGTTAAGCGCTAGAGACGCAAGCGAGCCGATAAATCCCAGCCCAATGATTGAAGTGATCGCGGTTGCCAGCGCGCCCAACAAAGCCGCGGGCGCAGCATACAAGGCAATCGTATAGGCATGATGCAAAAGTGGCACGCTGCTTTTTTGCTGTTCCTTCGCGTACCAGTGCGAAATATAGGTAGCGCCATAAATCAGCGCGATATTCACTGGAATCGAAATAATTAACGTGATCAAAGCCACGATAATTGCGCCAAAGAAGAATCGCCCAAGGAATATACTCAGTACCACGCTCAGCAAGCTGCCGGCAGCGGTGACAACGCCGCCCACGACAGCGCACCAAGCTACCAGCAACCAGAACCGCCACCACGTTGCCTGTCCCATTTCTCCTTCATAAACACCTGTCTTGCTTTGCAGAGCATCCACGCCGCGTAGGAACAGCTTCATGCCGTCGCGGAACAGCTCGGCAATCCCAACCTTCTCCGGGGCATCAGGAATCGTAAATGGCAGCGAAAAACCGCCGCTCGCTGCCGCCCCTAATCCACTTGATGAGGCAGCCGGAGAGCTTGAAATCGGGCGAACGCCGCCCGCCGACCCCGAACCGGGCATCTGTGATCGGGTTGTGCTTTGAGGCGCAGGCTGTGATGCCGCCTCGGATTCATCCAGCTTCTGCAATACATCCCGCGCGCGCTGATTATTAGGATTGATGATCAACACTCGCTCAAGGTAGGTTCGGCGTAATCCGGGATCATCCTGAGACGCTGCAAGGTAATACCATGCGGTTTCATTTTGGGGATCAGCGCCAACCACCTCTTCCAGAATAGCCCGCGCCGCTGCACGATCCCCCCGCTGAAGCGCATCAACACCTTCTTTTAAGCGATCAGTTGCCATACTCACCCTCTCCTACGAAATTGCACGTTAGATTATTCACATTATACGCAGAAACGGGAAAAGCGTTATAATCAGCACGGTTGTTCGGAGATAGGATCGCATGCCCCAGAAAAAGCACTTCATTGCCATCGCCGGAAATATCGGCGCAGGAAAAAGCACCCTCACCCGCCTACTTGCCAGCGCCTTTGAGTGGCAGCCCTTCTTTGAAGCCGACGCCGAAAATCCTTATCTGGTTGATTTCTATGCCGACATGAAGGCGTGGAGTTTCCATTCACAGGTGTTTTATCTGGGTAAACGCCTTGAACACCATCGCAAGCTGGTAGATCACCCCACCAGCGTAGTGCAAGATCGCACCGTCTACGAAGATGCTGAAATCTTCGCCTGCAACCTCTACCAGCAGGGTCATATGAGTGAACGCGACTACGATACATACCGGCGCTTGTATTCAGCCATCAGCAGCTTCCTACCTCCGCCTGACCTGATCGTATATCTGCGCGCCAGCACTGATGCGCTCACTCGCCATATTCAACGGCGCGGGCACAGCTATGAACGTGGAATCTCTCCCGAATATCTCGCCCAGCTTAATACGCTCTATGAAAATTGGATCGGCGGTTGGACTATCAGCCCAATACTTACCATTCAAATGGATGGCCTCGATTTTCAGCATAACCTCCTCGATCTGGCGGGGATCGCATCTGAAATTCGTGACGCCTTATCGCCGCGGATTGTGAATATCAACCAATCTTTATAGACGCTATCAGCGGCGCATGGTACAATAGTTTCATCTTATTCATATGATTCATCTGATGAATAGTTTTTATGTCTACGAACATTGACCTCGATTCTGAACTACTCGCGTATATAGTCGAGCAAGGCTTCCAACCCGGCGACCGTCTCCCTACCATCAGTGAACTGCAATCCAGCGAACATCTTGGCGTTAGCGCCAGTAAAGTACGTGAGCAGCTCGAAGTTGCCCGCGCCTTAGGTCTTGTTGAAGTCAAATCCAAGACCGGCATGAAGATGAAAGACTTTAGCTTTGCCCCGGCGGTTCGTCTTAGTTTATTTATCGCCCTCGCTCAAGATCAGCACAATTTCGAGTTATTCAGCGAGCTGCGCAACCATATTGAAGTGGCCTTCTGGCTTAAAGCCTGTAAATCGTTAAGTGCGGCAGATATTCACGAAATGCGCGCCTGTGTAAGCGCCGCTCGCGAAAAGCTGGATGGTAAACATGTCCGCATCCCCGTAGAAGAACATCGCGCCTTCCATCTCACCATCTTTAGGAACTTGAATAACCCTTTTGTGATGGGGTTACTCGAAGCTTACTGGGATGCCTATAATGCCGTCGAGCTTAGCCGTTATTCCGATTACGACTATTTGCAGACGGTATGGGATTATCACGAACAAATTCTCGATCAAATTTGCCTTGAAAATTTCGAGCAGGCAAGAGAATTGTTCATCGAGCATACGAAGTTACTTCGGCATCAGCCCCGTATGCAAAGAATAGCGCGTAATGAGGCAGCAGAGATCGATCCTGCTCCTCTGGAAAAGGAGACGTAGGGATATATAACTCGTCATTGAATATATTTTCTTTTCACTCGTAGTTATCGTCAGCTTAAGGCTGATCATCCTCAGGAGACGTCATGGTATTAGAATTACAATCGCAGGCCGCTCCCCCCCAGCAAGAACGGGTGATCAATGACTTCACCTTGATGGTTGCCACCAAGAATGGCTCTGGCAGCCAAACATCAAATGAAGTCTTAATCCGTTCCTTGTTCCGAATGGGTATTCCGGTAGGCGGCAAAAATCTCTTCCCGTCCAATATCAAGGGCTTACCTACGTGGTACACCATCCGTGCTAATCGCGATGGTTATGTTGCCCGCCACCCGACGACAGCAATTGCCGTCACCTTTAATGAATTAACAGCCGCGGAAGATATCCAAAATCTGCCGGTTGGCGGCGTGTGTATTATTCCTGCCGAGTGGAAGTGGGGGCAAAGCCGTACGGATATTATCTATTACGAAGTGCCGGTAAAAGAAACTGTTGTCGCAGCAAATGTCCCTCAGGAATTTCGCGATCGTATTGCTAACATGGTCTATGTTGGGGTATGCGCCAATCTTTTTGGCATTTCAATGGAAATTGTGCGTCAGGCGCTGCTAGATACTTTCAACGGCAAAGAAAAGCCGGCCATGATGAATTTCGGCGTGGTTGAACGCGCTGCCCATTGGGCGCAAGAAAACTTGATTAAGCGCGACCCGTATTCTTTTGAGCCAATGAATAAAACCGAAGGCAAAATTCTAATCACCGGCAACGAAGCGGCGGCGCTCGGTTCCCTCTTTGGAGGCTTGACCTTTGTAGGATGGTACCCAATTACACCATCAACCAGTATCGTTGATGGCATTATTGATCACAAGAATCTGCGCGTCGATCCAGAAACGGGCAAAGATACCATCGCTGTGGTTCAGGCTGAAGATGAGCTGGCCGCCGCCGGTATGATCATCGGCGCCGGTTGGGCTGGCGCGCGCGCCATGACCAGCACCAGCGGCCCCGGTATCAGCCTGATGGCAGAATTTGTTGGCCTTGCCTACTATGCCGAAATTCCCTGCGTCATCTGGGATGTCACCCGTATGGGGCCAAGCACAGGCTTACCCACCCGCACCAGTCAGGGCGATTTACTTTTTCTCTACGTCCTCAGTCATGGTGATACCCGCCACGTCGTCCTACTGCCTTCCAGCGTAGCCGAATGCTTTGAATTTGGCTGGCGCGCGCTAGACCTTGCCGATCAACTGCAAACGCCGGTCTTTGTAATGAGCGACCTTGATCTAGGCATGAATATCTGGATGAGCGATCCCTTCACCTATCCGGATCAACCAATCCAGCGTGGCAAAATCCTAGACAAACCCTCACTCGAGGAGTTCTTTACCGAACACGGCGAATGGGCGCGCTACCGAGATTATGATGGCGATGGCGTCGGCTATCGTACAATACCGGGAACAGATCATCCGCGTGCCGGCTACTTTACGCGCGGCACCGGGCATACCGACAACGCAACCTACAGCGAGCGCCGCGAAGACTGGCTCAACAATATTGGGCGTCTTCACCGTAAATTCGATACTGCTCGCACCCTCGTTCCACAGCCAATCATTGATTTCGATCCCGCAAAGCGCATTGGCATCCTTTCCTACGGTTCCAACGATCCCGCAATTCAGGAAGCCAGAGATAGTCTCGCCGCTCGCGGCGTGGAGACCAATTATCTCCGCGTGCGCGCGCTGCCCCTAAACCAAGAAGTCTACGATTTCGTCACCGGCCATGAAAAGGTCTACGTGATCGAAAACAACTATGATGGTCAGATGGCGCAAATCCTGAACATGGAAATCAGCCAGAGTTTGACCCATATGATTCCACTTTCGCTTGGCGACACCCTGCCTATAACTGCGCAGTGGATTGTCGAAAATATCCTGCCTCAGGAGGGCTAATAATATGCCTAATGCACTGGGACTTGAAAGAGCAGATTATAAGGGTTCGACCAGCACCCTTTGCCCCGGTTGTGGACACGACTCGATCTCCAATCAGATCATCAGCGTTTCCTATGATGCAGGGCTGCCGATGCACCGCGTCATCAAGCTAAGCGGCATCGGTTGCTCCAGCAAAACGCCCGCCTACTTCATGGGGCGCTCCCATGCTTTCAATGCCGTTCATGGGCGCATGCCCTCAATTGCCACTGGCGCAACCACTGCCAACCGAGATCTCATTGCCATAGCCGTCAGCGGCGATGGCGACACAGGCTCCATCGGCCTAGGCCAGTACAAACACCTGATCCGCCGTAATGTACCCATGGTTTATATCGTCGAAAATAACGGCGTGTATGGGCTTACCAAGGGTCAGTTCTCAGCCACTTCCGACGAAGGTCAAAAGCTGAAGTATTACGGCCTGAACGAGCTGCCTGCGCTTGATCTTTGTCTTGAAGCCATTATCGCCGGCGCCACCTTCGTTGCGCGTAGTTTCAGCGGCGATAGCAAGCAGGTACAAACCCTGCTCAAAGCAGCCCTCAGTCACAGCGGCACCGCCGTTATTGACATTATCAGCCCTTGTGTAACTTTCAACAATTCACCCGACTCCAACAAGAGCTATCCTTACGGCAAAGCGCACGAAATTCCGCTGCATGAATATGAGTTTATCCCTGTAGGTTACGTGCAGGAGCGTGAAGAAATCACCGCCGATTACGCCGAAGGGGATACTATCGAAGTAGCTATGTACGACGGCTCATTCATTCGGCTGAAAAAGCTGGATAACGGCCATGATCCCCGCAACCGCCGCCAAGCAATTGATGTTCTCGAACAGGCGCAGCGTGAGCAGATGTTCCTGACCGGATTGATCTACTACGAAGAGCCTCGCCCAATCCTGAGTGATATTTTGCAGCTCGTGAATACCCCGCTGGCGACTCTACCAGATGAGAGGCTGCGTCCTTCTGAGGATGCACTCAATAAGCTAATGCAGGTATTCATGTAATATTCATCGGAAATAGGGTATTCCCTACTTCCCCAAAATAAAGACACAGGCGAGCCAAATGGTTCGCCTGTGTCTTTTAAGCTTAAGTACACCCTGATCCGCTAGGCTTACGGATGATTTCCAGTGTTCTCGGTCACATACAGCGTGCCGCTCACACTTCCCCCTTCAGCATAACTCGTCACCCAGATGTCGTAGCGCCCACTTTGCGGTGAATTGAAATCCATTGTTGGGTTCAGTGTCCCAAACGAGTCATCAACACATGTAAAGCTGCCACTCGGCCCATTAATGATCATCGTTGTATCTGCGCCGCCAACAAAGTAGAAGCGCAAAGTCGGGAATGCGCCGCTGGTATAGTTCACGCTGAATGTTGGCGCAGATGTGGTATGACCATAGCAGTTGCCACCGAGATAGCTTGTATCAACTGGCCCACCAGCAGTGATCCCTACAGTAAATGGATCAGGCACAAACCCGGCTGTAAGCGCCGTGGAGCCAAAAACTGGCGGCAGCGTGTAATCTAACGTCGCGGGTAGCAGGGGTGGCAGCGTTATCATTGGCGGAAAAGCCAATGTCACAAATGGCGGAACTATCGTCATGATTGGCGGATCGCCCAAAACGGGCGTCGCCGTGCTGGTTGATGTAGCCGTTGCAGTAGCCGCTAGCCCTGTAACTGTTGCTGGCGGCGGCAAAGTAGCTACGGTTACCGCAGCGCAATTCCCACCAGCAATCACCACCGTTGCCGAAACCCATCCCACTAATCCGTTTAGATTGATTTGATACCATGAGCTATCGGGCATGCGTGCTTGAACAGGCGCAGTAATTCCCGGCTGAAGCTGGCCGACAATCGCAAAATCAAGTCCTGGGCCGCTGCGGATATTGATAGTCTGCCCGCGTGATGACGCCGTTAAGCATGGGCCGGCAGGTGGGATGAACGGCGGCACATATGGCGTAGCTGTCGGCAGCGCAAGCGTAGGGGGCAGCGCCGCCGTTGGTACAGCGACAATGGCCGGAATCTCACCGGGGCAGGTGATTGTGCCATTTTCAGGGGCTAAACACACCGTAAACGGCTCAGATGCCGCGCTGCCGCCGTGTGCGATCTCAAGCATATAATGAACAGCCCCCGGCGGTAAGCGAAAACGACTTCCCAGTAGCTGCGCGCTGCCATTCACCAAAACCGTGTTTGTTGTCGCATCACGCAGCGTCACCAGCGGGCCTGAAGAGGGTATAGCATTATTAACATTTTCAGCCTTTATGGTCAGCATCAGTACATCTGAAGGCGAAGCAAGAAACGAGAAGAATTGAAAGGGCGCTTCCGGCTCCACTGAAGTTGTCACGGGCAGCCCAACGATGAGCGCAGTCGGTGGTGGTAGTGCCGGGCCTCCCTGCACGCTTAACACAAATTGCCCGACAGATCCATTCGCCCCTGCCACCTCCAGCAAATACTGCCCCGCTGTCGTAAATCCGGCCGTTGTCTGAATCAATGTCGCATTGTTCAAGTTCTGAACCGTCTGCTGAACCACGCCGCCAAACGTTAAAACGCGCAGCGTGGGTGAAAATCCCGGCGTCAAACCTATCACTTGCAGCGATGTCAATTGAGGGTCAATAACGGCCAGCATATAAACAACCGTCGGCGTCGCCGCCGTGATTTCCCCCGTTTTATTCTCACCAATACTGACTGGCGTAACAGAGCCAGCCTGTGCAAAAGCGGGCTGTGCAAAGACGCTGACCACCATCAAAAGAAGGGTACAAAGCAATATCAAACGATGTCTTCCCCGAAAAATGTCCATTTTTATTACCTTCATGAGTCAATATGAAAACACCTACATTCCAATGTATGTGGAAATATGCATAACGCAAGTATTTGCCCCGCAAAAAACTTGCAAAAATAAAAGCTAC
>DAOTUZ010000015.1:0-5516 GCA_034437295.1 Anaerolineae bacterium
GATGAATCCGATGCCCGCGCAATCTTAACCGAACGTGCTGAAGCAGCGCGCGCAATTGTGGACGATGTGTATCAGCTTGCCAATGAATCTGACGCTGCTTTTGCGATTCTGGTGGGAACTGACCTAAATCTCACTGCGGTATTTGGTGATAGTATGCGGCTGCTGCCCCATTTGCAAGCGAACCCTGATACGCTGGAACTGCTCAGCGACAGCGAGGGAAATCCAATTTTCTTTTCGCGCCATTATCTCGCGCTGGCAACGCCCCGCGCTGATCTTGATTTTGAACTGCTGGTGGACTACACCCTACAAGAAATGATGCGTGATGGCACGTTGGCTTCGGTATTAGCGCCAGTTACCACAGCACAAGGTATCCCACCAATGGAAGTATGGCCGGGTGCAACTGACTTTCTGGGCTTTTCCGTTACCGGCTAAGGTTGTGGCCGTTTTGACTGCCCGATACTTGCCAGCGTCACGCCTGCCAGCACAATAAAACTTCCTGTAATCTGTAAGATTGTTGGGATTTGTTGAAACACAAAAAACGCCATAATCGCGCTTGCTATTGGCTCAAGTTGGGTCGCGATGCTCACATAGGTTGCTGAGAGATAGCGCAGTGTGTAGTTAAAAGACGAGTGTCCAATTAACTGCGGGATCAGCGCGGTAAGCACCACCCAGCTAAAGCCAGATAGCGGATAGCCTGTCACCGGGGTGCTCGTAATGAGAATCATCAGTAGCAGGGATAATGCGGTGCAGCTGTATACTAACCAGATATAGGGTACCAGCGGTAGTTTGACGCGCAGCTTTCGCCCAATAACCAGATAAGAGGCGAAGGCCATTGCCCCCGCAAGTGCTAGCCCGGCACCAAGGGCAAGCTGTGAGCCGCTGCCCGTCTCTGTCCCGGTAACGCCGATGATAAGGCCGCCGGTCAGTGCTAATCCCAACCCAAGCGCGATCAGCCGGTTGATTTTTGCGCGTAGAAAGATAAATTCCAGTATCGCCACCCATAATGGGCCAGTACCCACAAATACCACACTGATCAGCACGCTGGTATATTCCAGTGAGAGAATCCAGCACGCAAAGTGAAGGCCGAGAAATATGCCAGAGAAAGCTGCAAGCAGCAGATCTCGGCGGCTTAATGATTTGAGTGCGTCGCGGTGGAAGCGTAGTGCAATGGGCGTCAATATTAGCGCCGGAATCAACACTCGCCCCGCCGCGATCACCAGCGAAGGCACTCCCTCGCGCTGTGCAAAGTTAATGAAGATTGCTGCCATAGAGACCGCGATGATCCCGATAATGAGCGCGCCGTAAACACGAGGTGGCATTACGGCCTTAGGCGTGATTGAGCTGCTTGAAGTTGTCATCTAAATGGGGGACTCCTGAACACGATCAATGGTAGCATTTGCGGCACTTAAAAGCGATTTAGGTTAGTTGGTCGGTGAAAAACGAAAGCCTGTCATGTTAGAATGCGTCTAGCTAATAGATATAACCAAATTCTGGAGGATGAATCATGACTTTTGAACTCCCGGCCCTTCCTTATGCATCCAACGCGCTGGAACCATACATTGACCAGCAAACGATGGAAATTCACCATGGGAAGCACCATCAGGCCTATGTGACCAATCTCAACAAGGCACTTGAAAACCATCCCGATCTGCAAAGTAAGTCTATTGAAGAGCTATTGACTTCTCTGGATAGCCTGCCAGACGCCGTTCGGAACGCTGTCCGCAATAACGGCGGCGGCCACTTTAATCACACCATGTTTTGGCAGATTATGGGGCCAAATGCTGGCGGCGCTCCAACTGGCGCGCTGGCCGATGCAATTAACGCTGCGTTTGGCAGCTTTGATGAGTTCAAGGCGCAGTTCAAGGCCGCTGCCGGCGGGCGTTTTGGTTCGGGCTGGGCATGGCTGCTGGCTGCGCCGGATGGCACGGTGAGCATTTCCTCAACCCCAAATCAGGATAACCCGATAAGTGAAGGCAAAACTGCAATCCTCGGCGTGGATGTTTGGGAACACGCTTATTACTTGAAGTATCAGAACCGCCGTCCCGACTATGTAGATGCGTGGTGGAATGTCGTCAACTGGGAAGAAGTGGCACGCCGTTACGCAGCGCGCTAACAGATTTCTCGCTCACAGGAAATGAACGTTGGTGATGAAAGTCACAACTTTTGTCACCCATCATTCTCACGACACAAGACAGGCGCTACAATCGTAGCGCTTGTTTTTTGTACATTTGGGAGAAGTTTTCATGTCGGAATTTCGTATCGAGAAAGACTCTCTTGGTGAAGTAAATGTGCCGTCTGGCGCATTGTGGGGCGCGCAAACTCAGCGCGCGGTAGATAATTTCCCGATCAGCGGGTTGAAGCCGTGGCCGGCATTCGTCTGGTCGCAGGTGTTGGTCAAACGCGCAGCCGCCGAAGTAAACCGCGATCTGGGGCTGCTGCCAGCAGACATAGCCAATGCCATCATCAAGGCGTCAGATGAAATTTTAACGGGTCAGTGGCAGGATCAATTTGTAGTTGATCCGTTTCAGGCCGGCGCCGGCACTAGCCACAATATGAACACCAATGAGGTTATTGCTAACCGCGCCAATCAGATTTTGGGCTACAAAATTGATGATGCCAAGAAGCCCGTAAACCCCAACGACCATGTTAATATGGCGCAAAGTACCAACGACACTATCCCGACTGCTATTCGCTTAGGCGTCCTCTGGCGCGTTGCCGAAATGGTGCAGTCGCTGACTGCGCTTGCAGACACCTTTGATGTCAAGTCTGCTGAATGGGATGATATCGTGAAAAGTGGCCGCACCCATTTGCAAGATGCGGTGCCGATCCGCCTTGGACAGGAAGTGAAAGCGTGGGCTACTGCGCTGCGTCGCGGCGTTGAAAAGATTAATTTTGCTGCCGATAGTATGCGCCGTCTGGGCATTGGTGGGACAGCCAACGGTACCGGCCTGAACGCGCACACTGAATATCATGCGCGTATGGTTCAGGTGCTAAGCAAGTTGTCAGGACTGGAGTTGCACACTTCAGATGACTTGTTTGAGTCAATGCAGTCTCATGCCGATGCTGTATTCTTCTCTGGCGCTGTGCGCGCAGTAGCGCAGGATTTAATCCGTATTGCCAACGATGTTCGGTTGCTTTCCAGCGGGCCAACCACCGGCCTCGCAGAAATCACCTGTCCACCTGTACAGCCCGGCTCCTCGATCATGCCCGGCAAGGTGAATCCTGTGCTGGCTGAGATGCTGGATATGGCGATGTTCCATGTTATCGGCTGCGATACAACCGTGCTGCTGGCCGGGCAGGCCGGGCAGCTTGAATTGAATGTGATGATGCCAATTATCGGTCATAATCTGTTTGAGATGATGCAGGTCATGATTGGCTCAGTTGATGCCTTCAACGAACGTTGCGCTAAGGGGCTGGTTGCCAATAAGGAACGTGCCGAAGGCTGGTTGGCGCGTAACCCGATTCTGGTGACCGCGCTTAATCCGATCATCGGCTATCAGAACGGGGCAGCCGTTGCCAAGCAATCCCTTGCAGAAAACCGCAGCATCAAGGAAATTGTTGTCGAAAAAGGTCTGATGCAGCCTGATGAAGCTGAACAGGCGCTGAACGCCCGTAAGATGACTGAGGGCGGTATTCAGGGTATCGCAGCAGCGGGTTGATTTGAAGGGTTGCAGCGATGAAGTCAACAGGACGTCTTTGGAGGCGTCCTGTTTGAAGTTGCCGAATTTATAGCATAATCAGGTTTGAGCAATCGCGTTGGTATGACTGCCAATATGCGTCTATATTGAATATCGGGCATGACGTATTACTATACGCCCGTCACTGAATAGTTTGAGAAATCTAACGTTCTAGGTATACTCCGGCTCATTTGCCTGTACGCGGCAAGGCGATATTACGACGGTGGGAACACGACGTTTAGGCAAATATGAAATTGTGGCACGTCTCGGCAGGGGTGGAATGGCGGAGGTTTACCGCGCATACCAACCAAGCCTTGAGCGTTTTGTTGCCATTAAAGCGCTCCATGCTTTTCTCGCAGACGACCCTGAATTCAAGAGCCGTTTTGAAAAAGAAGCCCGTAATATTGCGCGATTGAAACACAATCATATCGTGCAAGTCTATGACTTTGAGATGGATTCCGACAGCGAAACCTATTATATGGTGATGGAGCTGGTCGAAGGCCCAACCCTCAAAGATCTGATGTCCGATCTGGTTGAAAATGGCGAATTGCTGCCTGTGCGTGAGTCTCTGCGTATCACCCGCGAAGCAGCCGGCGCATTAGCCTACGCACATTCACAGGGCATGATTCACCGTGATGTGAAGCCTGCGAACCTCATGTTGGATCATGGCGATCGCGTCGTATTGACCGACTTTGGAATCGCCAAAATTGTCAAAGGGGTTCAGTTTACCGCCAGCGGCGGCATGGTGGGTACGCCGGCCTATATGGCACCTGAACAGGGCTTAGGCGATGCTGGCGACGAACGCTCAGACTTGTATTCGCTCGGCGTGATTCTATTTCAAATGACCACTGGTAGACTGCCGTATGACGGTGAGACACCGCTTTCAGTCATCCTTAAACACCTGAATGAGCCAATCCCTTCCGCGCGGAACTATAGCCCCGATTTGCCCGAAGAGGTGGAAGCGATCATCAACCGCCTGATGGCGAAAGAGCCTGATGATCGCTATCAGACGGCGGAAGAACTCATCTTCGATCTTTCGCACACAGAAGAGGGGCAGCCAATCGGTGAATCTCGCCCGATGATGACAAGGCCGCCGCGCTCGAATGTGTCTGAAGAAGGCGATACCCGCGAACTTAAACCGATTGAAGACCCACCGACTAACCCGATAACTGGGGCGCGCGCGCAGCGTAAAACAGCTGTAACGGCGCCAAAACGCCGGTTTCCATGGTTTTTGCTATTTACGCTGATCGCTATTCTGATTGGCGGGGGGCTGGTGTTGTTAGGTGTTCAGGGGGCAGGCCCATTTAGTGCATTCTTCGCTACAGCTTCGCCTACACCAAGCCCAACATTAACGGAATCACCATCCCCGACGTTAACGCCTTCAGAGACACCGACTGAGACTCCTTCCCCGACGGAAACTTTTACGCCAACCGCGACTGACACGCTGACCGAAACGCCAACATTGAGTCCGACGTTAACGCCTTCAGAGACATTTACCGCAACAGATACACCGATGCCCACAGACACACCGGCGCCAACAGATACGCCCACCCTCACGTTTACGCCGTCAGAGACTCCGACGCCTACTGAAACTTATACCCCGACGGAAACGCCGACCATTACCCTGACGCCTACGCTAGATATCACGCTCACACTGCTGCAATCCACGCTGTTCTTCAATTTTCAAACCGCGACGGTGGCGGCATGCGATTATGATTACCGCATCATCTCGCAATCTCCCGCAGATGGTGAATATGCCGTAGCGAATACCCCCTATGAACGCGAAATTATCTTGCAGAATACGGGAACTTGCCCATGGGAGCGTAACACTTCACTGGT
>DAOTUZ010000016.1:0-10440 GCA_034437295.1 Anaerolineae bacterium
GCATCAGGAAGGGTTCATAAACATCTTCTATAGTCGATGGGTCTTCGCTAGTCGAAGCGGCAATCGTCGGTAGGCCTACTGGCCCTCCGCCATACTTCTCAATGATCGTGAGCAGTATCCGGCGGTCAATTTCATCCAGTCCAAGATAGTCAATTTCCAGCAGTTCCAGCGCTTCGCCAGCAACCGGCCCGGTGATCACCCCATCGGCGCGGGTCTGTGCATAATCGCGCACCCGCCGCAGCAGACGCAGCGAAACTCGCGGCGTTCCCCGCGCACGCCGCGCAATTTCAGTCGTCCCTTCCGGCGTGATCTCAATTTTTAGCATTCCGGCAGCACGACGAATGATAAATTCCATCGCCTCCAGATCGTAATAATCCATACGAAAGCGTGCGCCGAAACGGTCACGTAAAGGGCCGGCCAACAGCGCAAGCTGCGTCGTCGCCCCGATTACCGTGAATCGTGGTAGTTTTAGCCGCACATTTTTCGCCGCTGGCCCCTTGCCGATCACGATATCCAGCGCAAAATCTTCCATCGCGGGATACAGCACTTCTTCAACTGCACGGCCTAAGCGATGAATCTCATCAATGAACAAAATGTCATTCTGCTTCATGTGCGTCAAAATCGCCGCCAGATCACCTGCGCGCTCAATAGATGGCCCCGCCGTGATGCGGATATTCGATCCCATTTCATTGGCAATTACATGCGCCAGCGACGTTTTCCCCAAACCCGGCGGGCCGTAAAACAATGTGTGATCAATCGGCTCTGAACGCATCTTCGCGGCGTCAATAATGATCCGTAAATTTTCGCGAACGCGGCTCTGCCCCACAATTTCGTCCAGATAACGCGGCCTTAGCGCCACATTGTCGCGGTCATCACCCTGACTCTTGCCGCTGATCAGGCGCCCATCATCGGACATGCCTGTTCCTCTCCCAATAACCGATTAAATGTTCTAACCTCAAGTATAGCTTAAGCGCCGTTCACCGTAAAAGCCCACTTTGACAGTATAATTTCAGCCGCGTACAATCACCAGCAACAGGAGTAAAAACAATGACCAGTCTCCATGTTTCAAAACATCCGTTAGTACAACACAAGTTAACTTTGCTGCGAGATAAAAATACAGATCACCGATCTTTTCGCGAATTGATGCGCGAATTAGCCTTGCTCTTGTGTTATGAGGCCACGCAAGATCTTCACGTTCAATCCAAAGTTATTGAAACCCCGATGGGTGCGGCGAATGGCTATAAAGCCGAAGAAACGATTGGCGTTGTGCCAGTGCTTCGCGCCGGATTAGGGATGTTAGAAGGGGTGATGCAGCTTTTGCCAAATGTGCAGGTATGGCATATCGGCCTTTACCGCGATGAAGAAACGCTGCGCCCCGTTCAGTATTACAACCGCCTTCCCGAAAAGACCAGCATTCAAATCTGTATCATTCTCGACCCGATGCTAGCCACTGGCGGTTCAGCCGTAGCCACAATTGATCTGCTCAAGAATGTTGGGGTTGAACGCATCAAGTATGTTGGGCTAATCGCCGCGCCAGAAGGCGTAGACCGGCTTTCGCAGGCACACCCTGATGTACCGATCTACCTTGCTTCTTTGGATGAGCGTCTAAATGAAGTTGGCTTCATCGTTCCCGGTCTGGGAGACGCTGGCGACCGCCAATTCGGTACTTAGCAGGCGCTGCTCTTGAACGAAAATATCGCCTTTCTGCTGGTTTTCAGCATCGGCCTGAGCGTCTCTTTGATTCTCGTACCTGTCGCTGATTGGTTGGGGCGCCGTTTCAATATCACCACAAAGCCCGGCGGCAGGCGCATCAACGAAGGGGATCAGCGCCACGTCTCCAAACTTGGCAGCATCGCGCTTTTTGGAGGCTTCATCACCGCCGCCCTTGCCGCGCAGCTGCTGCCAGTTCCGCGGCAGGATCCATATGAATTTATCCGGCTGATCGGCCTGTTGGCGGGCGGTGGCGTCATCTTCATCTTTGGGCTGTTGGATGATATCTATGAGTTCGGCGCAACCCCACAGTTTATCGGGCAGTTTACAGCCGCGGGTATCGCAATCATCTTTCAAATTTTCATTGAATATTTCAATAATCCGCTGACCGGACAGCAAACCGATAGTTTCCCTTATCTAATTACAGTCACCATTAGCCTGTTCTGGCTCATCTTCGTCATGAATACCATGAATTGGCTGGATGGGATGGATGGGTTATCCGGCGGCGTCACCTTCATCGCCGGAGCCATGCTCTTCGTCAACAGCGCCTTTCGCGTTGAGCCGGCGCAGCTCAGTGTAAGCTTGCTGCCGCTGGCGCTGATGGGCGCCACACTTGGGTTCACACTCTACAATTTCTATCCCGCGCGTATCTTCATGGGCGGCGGCGCGCAATTTTTAGGCTACACGTTAGGCGCGCTCAGTATTATTGGCGGCGCAAAGATGGCGACTATCCTGCTGGTGCTTGGGCTGCCATTGATCGATGTCGTCTGGCAGGCAGTCAGCCGTATGCTGCGGGGGCGCAGTCCCTTCAGTGGGGATCGCGGTCATCTTCATTTTCGATTACAGGATATGGGGTTTAGCCAGCGCCAGATCGTGACCGGTTACTACGTTTTTTGCCTTGCCTTTGGTGCACTTACGTTGATTACTAGCAGTCAGCTATTCAAATTCATCGCGCTTGGGGTGCTGCTGTTGATTGTAGGGGCGGCGCTGATCCTCTTAACCCGCCATATGCGCCGGGCGGCATGATCGATCACTTCGCCCATCCCCCTCATTCAAGCTCCTCCCCCTCTTCACCCTCAATCGGCGTAGCTTCAATGCGCAGCGGTTCGGCAGTGATCATGCTCGCGCCCGCCCGCCCCGCCAATGGCGTAGGTTCGCCTAACCGCGCCGCTGGCTCATGCCGTGCGGCGGCCTGCCCTGCCCCCGTCACGGATGGCAGAGGAAACGGTAGATCATAAATTGAACGATGGGCGCTTGCTCTCGCCTGTTCTGCCTTCGCCTGCTTTTCCCGTTTCTGAGTCCTAGCTTGCTGAACCTGCGCCCGTGTAAGTGTGATCAACTTCCCTTTCTCAAAGGTTGCACTATCCCCCGTAACACGCTCAATAACCGCCTCAACTATCCGCAAAAAGATCGTCATTAAAATATCAATGCCAATGACCACAATGAGCACTTCGTTGAACGATGCCAGCGTTTGGCTCAGCTGTGCAGCAATCAGATCGCCCATGATCGAGCTGGCGGCGCTCAATAGCACGATGGCAGCCACTGGAATCAGCAGCAGCAGCATACCCGGCCAGCCGCGCAAAGCTTTCAAATCACTTGGGAACATGGTGTTAGCGATAGCAAAGATCACATACGTCCACAGCCAGAAATTCGGCGTCGCTGTCAACCGCCGTAATATCTCCGGCAGCGCCTCTAAGCCGCTTGTCGTCAGCGGGGCAACCGTTGAGGGAATAGCCAGCACCGAACTTGCCAGAAGCCAGATAACCAGAATGCCAACAGCTATCGGTGCCACCGTCAGCAGCGCCAGCTTAATAACACTCGTATTTTTACCCAGCTTGATGAAATCCAGCTTCAGCTCAGCCGCCGACTGCTCTTCCGGTATCTTAAAGGCAAAATCTGCGCGTACATTCAGCAGCGTAGCCGCGAACCAGACAGACAGTTCATAAAGCACGATTCCGGGAAAGAAGATCATGTAATAGATCACCGTTGTGCTAGAAAGCCGTTTGCTCACTAACCAGCCGACCTTAAAAAGCTGTTGATGCAGCCATTTTTGCATGCGACGCACCAGCCATAACAACACTGCTGCGCCGCTTACAGAAATCGCAAGTTGTCCGAAATCCAGCCTTAGGCTCCCTTCGTCTCCTGTGCGGCTTGCACAAGACTCGCGAAATCACCTACGATCAGCGAAGCGCCACCCACCAACGCTCCATCAATATGCGCCTGTGACATATATTCGGCCATGTTTGCTGGTTTCACGCTGCCGCCATATTGAATACGAACACCATCAGCGGTTGTAGCGCCATAAAGTGATTCAATCACGCCGCGAATTCCACCCGTAATTTCATTGGCAAACTGTGCATTCGCCGATTTCCCGGTGCCAATCGCCCAGATCGGCTCATAGGCCAACACAACGCTTTGCATCTGCTCAACAGTGATGCCCTCTAACCCTGCGCGAACCTGTCCACCCACGAACGCTAATGTTTCGCCAGCTTCGTTCACCGCCAGATTCTCACCCATTGCAAAAATCGGCTTTAAGCCATGCGCCAACGCAGCTTTGATTTTGCGATTGATCACTTCATCAGTTTCACCCAGATATTCACGGCATTCCGAATGGCCGATGATCACATATTCAGCCAATCCCGCAAGCATCCCCGCTGAAATCTGCGATGTATACGCGCCTTTCTCATATTCGCTCACGTTTTGCGCCCCAACCTTAAGCCCGCTGTTCGCCAGAGCTTCGGCCACCGCCGGCAGCGCAACGAACGGCGGGCAGATCACCCGTTCAATTCCGGTGAACGGCGCAAGCCTCGGCGCTAATTCACGCACAAACGCCGCTGCTTCGCCTGCCGTCTTATTCATTTTCCAATTTCCAGCGATGATTGGAACTCGCATCTTTCCTCCTACATTATCCCTATTTTAAGAAGCCTGAGTCTCAGATAAGCATCGTCGCTGACCCTTATCCTGCCATTTCACTCAATTGGATTATAATGACGGCAAGGCGCAGTCACAATCAGCTTTAGCGCCATTCTAGGTGAAGTGCAATGGATTTACAGCAAATTGGCAAGCTGGTGCTGGCCTTAGGCATCAGCGTCGTAGTTATCGGTCTGCTGCTGGTCGTCTTTGGCGGCAATAATTTCATCCAGAATCTATTCAGCGCCGGAACACTCCGTGTCGAAGGCGGCGGATTCACCTGCATCGTGCCAATTATTGCTTCCATCCTCATCAGCATTGTCCTCACCGTCGTCTTGAATATCGTCATCCGGATGATCAACAAGTGAATTTATCTGATTTCGATTACGAACTTCCAGAGTCCTTTATCGCCCAAACACCTGCCGAGCCGCGCGATTCTTCTCGCCTAATGCTGCTTGGCAAAAACACTGGCGAAATTTCACATCACCACTTCTCAGATATTCTGAATTTCATTCATTCCGGCGATGTATTGGTCTTAAACAATACGCGGGTCATCCCCGCGCGCCTACGCGCTCACAAGGCAGATACAGGTGGCGCCGCTGAACTGCTGCTGCTCAAAAAGCTGGACGACACGCATTGGCGCGCACTTGTCGGAGGTCGCGGCTTACGTCTTGGCCGAACGCTGGCGCTCGAAAACAACATTTCCGCCATCATCGTTGAAGAACTCGCTGATGCCGAACGGGTGATTGAATTCAGCCAGCCCATTGATGATCTGCTGCATAGCTCTGGCGAAATGCCGCTGCCCCCTTATATTCATACGCGCCTTGTAGATCGTGAGCGTTATCAGACGGTCTACAGTAAAGACGAAGGCTCCGCTGCCGCCCCCACCGCAGGGCTGCACTTCACACCTAATTTGCTCGTTGCGCTGCGCGAAAAAGGCGTGAAATTTGCCTCCTGCACTCTGCATATTGGACTCGGCACCTTCCAGCCCGTGCGCGCCGAACAGATCGAAGACCATCAAATTCACAGTGAATGGGCATATCTATCAGCAGCAGATGCGAAAATTATCAATGATGCAAAACTCGCCGGTGGGCAAATTATCGCTGTTGGCACCACCGCCGCCCGCACGCTAGAAACGGCGGGCATCCTCAGCGAAGGTGGCGATCCCGCACACCCAAACGCGCCCTTAACCGCTTGTCCGTGGCGGCCAGTGATCGCCTTCAAGCGCGAGACCAATTTGTTCATCTACCCCGGCTACCGCTGGCGGGTCGTAGATGCCATGATCACCAATTTCCATCTGCCAAAATCATCGTTGCTGATGATGATCAGCAGCTTCGCCACCCGCGAAGTGATCATGAACGCCTACGACACTGCCAAGCGCGAAGAGTATCGCTTCTTCTCATTCGGCGACGCCATGTTTATTACTTAGACCCGCGCGGCTCAGATTCTGAAATAAATAGATCTAGCCCCATCCTCCGGGATAGATAACGGGTCGCCAACTGCCCTTTAACGCTGTTGCCCGCCGCATCCAACCGTGGCGCAAATGTCCCTAGCCCACCCTTGCCGGGGGAAACCGTCACAATTCCGCCGCCAATGCCGCTCTTTCCGGGAAGGCCGATGTCATACAGCCAATCGCCGGATGTCTCATATAAACCCGCAGTGGTCATCACCGCCAGCGTATAGTGGCAGGTTGCTGATCGCACCACGCGATCCCCCGTAATCGGGTTAATTCCGCCCGCTGCTAACGTCGCCCCCATTACTGCTAGGTCTTTTGTATTTACATCAAGAGAACACTGCCGTGTATAGAGAGCCAGCGCCTCATTAGGATCGCAATAGACTTTCCCGGTGCTGTGCAGTAAATTCACAATTGCGCGATTACGGAAATTCGTCTCCGAAGCTGACTGATATACGGCTTCATTAAGCTTAAGTTCACGCCCCGCAAACGCACACATTCCCTGATAAATAGCGTCCCATTTTTCGTCATAGGTTGCGCCCGGCACAAGGCTGGTTGCAGCGATTGCCCCGGAGTTAACCATCGGATTCGTGCGGCCATCACTGCTATCCTCAATGGCGATCACCGAATTAAAGGGCATTCCCGTGCTGTTAACGCCGATCAACTTTCGCGCTCGCCCCGGCCCAATATTCTGGCAAACCAGCGCAAATATAAACGGCTTTGACACACTCATGATTGGAAATTCGTGCTCAAAGTCCCCCGCTGAAGAAATACTCCCTATCCTTGAAACTAGGCAGACGCCAAACAGATTGTCGGGCGCTTCTGCAAGCGCAGGATAAACCTGCGAGTTTTGACCCTCTGTATTCAGCCGATATTTTTCATATGAGCTGTTGACCAGTTCATTTACAAAATCATCCCCGGGCAGTTGCCCCGTAGATATATAGCCGTACTCCAGATCCTCTGTCTCTTGCGGTCTATTTATATTCATCATCTGCTCAATGTCATCCATTCAAATCAAGGTTGTCGAGTTCAGAGCGAGTTCTAAGCAGTAGTTTGCAATTTCACCGCTTAAACCCATAGTAGCACCCGGAATGATATCCTGAGAATTAACATGAAGGCATAATCTATAGCGCGGGATTGACTTCCCTCGCGCCCCCGCGTAAAATGCCTCGTTCGTAACCTGTCAATGAAATTCCTTCGTTGACCAATTTTCCCCGCTGTCCGGGCAATCAGTAGGTACTGCGCCGGTGGCGGTGGCAAGTGAGAATTGGAGAAATCCTGCATGTACGCCATTATCCGTTCTGGTAATCGCCAGTACCGGGCAGAAGTGGGCAAGTATATTGATGTTGAACGCCTGCCAAACAAGGTAGACGACAAGATCGAGATTACCGATGTCCTTCTGGTCGGCAATGACGCAGGCACCGTTATCGGTCAGCCTAATGTTGACGGCGCATCCGTTGCCGTAACCGTCATTGATCAGTTCCGCGCGCCGAAGATCCTTGTTTTCAAGTATCGCCAGCGCACAAAGTTCCGCCGTAAGCGCGGTCACCGTCAGTATTACACCCGTATTCGCATTGATGCGATCAACGGTTAAGCGTTCAGCGCAGGGGAGATAATCTACTATGGCTCACAAAAAAGGCGGCGGTAGCAGCCGCAACGGTCGTGACAGCAATTCACAGCGTTTGGGCGTGAAGCGTTTCGGCGGCGAATTCGTCATTCCCGGCAATATTATCATTCGCCAGCACGGCTCCAAGATTCACCCCGGTATCGGCGTAGATATGGGTAAGGATTACACCCTGTTCGCCGTCAAAGAAGGGTATGTTGTCTTTGAATATGCCCCCGGAAAGAACGGGCGTAAACAGGTCAGCGTACGCGATGAGAATCCATCACTCGCCGGACAGAAAAACGCCTAGTATTCAGTACCAAGCGGCAGATGACCGTTTGGAGACGAGAGGAAAAATGAAGAAAGATTTACACCCTACATGGTATCCCGAAGTTGTCGTCACCTGTGCCTGTGGCAACACATGGGTCACCGGGGCAACCGTGCCGTCCATCCGTACCGATATTTGCTCCAACTGCCACCCCTTCTACACAGGCGAACAACGCATTGTGGACACTGAAGGTCAGGTGGATCGCTTCTTTAAGCGCCTGCAAATCCGTGACCAGAAACGTCAGGAAGCAGAAGAGCGTGTTGCTGCCCGCACCCCGGCCAACATGCCGCTGGCAGAGCTGGAACTAGCCAAGCGCCATGTAACCCTGCTGGCTGATGCAAGCATCAATACTGTGGGCGAGTTCATGACGCGCATTGAAGAAGGTGGCGATGATGCTATCCTCTCAATCGCAGGCGTCGGCCAGAAAGTGCTTGCCGATATCAAGCGCGCGCTGCGCTCCCGTGGCTTTGAACTTCCAGAGTCCGCAGAAGCGGTTGAATAACGTTTTGTAGTTGTTAACATATGAAGGCAGGCTCCATTTTATGGATGCCTGCTTTTATTTTGTAGCCGTCGCTCCACTTACGCTAGGATTTATCATGATGCACAAGGTCGGCCAGATTGAAGTGATCTGCGGCAGCATGTTTTGTGGAAAAACCGAAGAATTGATCCGGCGTGTGCGCCGCGCACTAATCGCCCGGCAAACTGTTCAGGTATTTAAGCCCAGCATAGATAATCGCTTTGGCATTGAAAGTGTCACCAGCCATACCGGTCAAACCATTATGGCGCTGCCCGTTGCTAATTCCGCCTCCCTACTCGCCAATATGAACAGCGATACCACCGTCATTGCGATAGATGAAGCACAGTTTTTTGATCATGGCATCGTTGAAACCGTTGATGAATTAGTAGCGCGTGGGGTGCGAGTCATCGCCGCCGGGCTGGATATGGACTTTCGCGGTGAACCTTTCGGAGCAATGCCACAGTTGCTCGCCGTTGCCGATGAAGTGACCAAGTTACATGCGATCTGCGTCGTTTGTGGAGAATCCGCTTATCTAACGCAGCGCTTAGTCAATGGCGATCCTGCGCGCTACGACGATCCCATCGTTTTGATCGGCGCATCCGAACGCTATGAAGCACGGTGCCGTGAACATCATATCGTCACTCGCTGAATATTCCCCATAAAAATTAGTTTGCGGCGCTAAATAAATCTATGTATAATGCCCAGAGTGGTAGAGTTATGGAGAGATTCACATGGCTTCAGCCAGCGCAAGTATTCAGTCGCAGCCTATCGCAAAATCAAGGCCAGACTCAAAACTGTGGCTTCGTAGCCGTCGTTGGGACCTGCTTTTTATCTCATTCAGCGTAATTCTGGTCCCCTTACCTTATCTGGTATATTTGCTGGGTGTGAAGTTGGGCATGGATCCCGATGTCAGCCGTAACGCGGTGAATGGTTTCGTAGCCGTTGCCATTGGTGGCCCACACATGATGTCCACCTTCCTGCGTACCGGGCTGGATCAAAATTTCCGAAAAAGCTATCCCATGCTGCTTCGTTCATCGCTGATCATTCCCATTATTGTGGTGTCGCTGGCCTTTTTGAATCTGAATCTACTGCTGACCATTTTCTTCTTCTGGGCAGCTTTGCATGTATTGCATCAGGTCACCTATATCACTGAGCTGTATAACCACAAGGAACACACATTCGTCCGCCCCGGCACAGGCGTAACTCCGTTAGCCCGCGCCATTGATTATGGGGTAATCCTTACCTGCCTGTTCCCCTTCGCCGCGCTAAAGATTAGTCAGGGTCAATTCGACATTGGCTCGAACGATCTGACTTCGGTCATCCCCGAATTCTTTCAGGCTACGTGGTTCTTTGTCATGATGTCCGGCATTTTCCTGACCGCCGTCGCCGCCTTCTTTGTGAAGTCGGTTGTCGAATACCGCGCCGGTATTCTGAATTGGCCCAAAACAACTTTCGTGCTGCTCACAGTATTCGTCGCCTTCATCATCCCCTCGCTGCCGAACCTCGATACCGCGTTTCAGGGCTTGAACACATGGCATTCGTTCCAGTATCTAGCAATTACCTTCTATATCATCGGTATTCGGGCAGCCTATCGCAATCTTAATAACTCTGCGCCGCTTGTCTCTCGCTTCGAGAAACACGGCACGAAGGGGTTGTTCCTGCTCAGCACCATCATGCTGGTTGGCTCAATTCTGGTATTCCTCGGCGTCTATGCTATTGCGCCAATTATTCGCCCCGGAATCGGCGGAAACCAGCACTTTGATATCGCCTATTACACCGCAATTCTCTCATTCCTATGGATCCATTACTATCACGATCACTTCCTGTTCACGAACTTTGAAGTGCTCGATGATGCATCTTATGGCGCAACATCAACCGCCGCATAGGCTCATTCTTACACCATCAAAGGGCGCCTTCGG
>DAOTUZ010000017.1:0-23737 GCA_034437295.1 Anaerolineae bacterium
CTGCTGTACTGCACGCAGTTCATCGGTTTCCTGTTTATTACGCAAACGGGTGCGGATGCGCTCCATCAATTCACGCGGGCTGTAAGGTTTCGTCAGGTAGTCATCTGCGCCAAGCTTCAGCCCCTGAACCCGTGAGTCAATATCTGCGAGGGCAGTGAGCATCAACACCGGTATGGAAGCGGTCTCAGATTCTGCTTTTAAAAAAGAGAGAACTTCAAAGCCCGAAAGACCGGGCATGTTGACATCCAGAAGGATCAAATCAGGCAGGCGTTCACGCGCAAGCTGCAGCGCTTCATTTCCATTAGCCGCCTGAACGATCTCAACCCCCATCGAACTTACGATATCTACGAGGAGCTGGCGACTGTCAGCGATATCATCAGCGACAAGGACGAGCAACGAAAATCTCCTTTGGGAGTTACGATGTAATAATGCTTAACACACGAATGATTTGCATGCTGGCAGAATCGAATTAGTGTCTGGCGCATCATACCGGGCGCGCCATATTAGAATTGTACCTGCTATTTCCGAGTCTTACACTGAAATCTAACGTTGGGTTTAGGGCTTCAGCCGCGAACTTCGCAGGCGGTTTATTAATTCCTGCTCAGCGGGCGTCAAACGGCTTATTTGACGTGACGGCTCAACGGTCGCATTCATCATGCCCGTCAAGGCTTCCAAACCTACCAGCGCGTCGGTAGAGAACTCGCGTGCGCCGCAGATGTCACAGATGAAGGCATCCATATCTGGAACACTGAGAAACATTCCATATAGGACACCGGTAAACGTCGCTTTTCCTGATTTCATCAGCCCCACGAGGCAATGCGGGCATGTAAGCGCGTCATTTTGTTGCATCATGTCCTCCTCTAGATTCGGCGAAGTCACCCTGGGTAAGCAATGTGAGTTACTAAACCCCAGTCTGACGGAGGCCAATAACGGATAACAGCTTCACCCACAATCCGTTCACGATCTACCGGGCCAAATGCGCGTGAATCGTTGCTATGATTACGGTTATCTCCCATCATGAAATACTGGTTTGGCCCAAGCACCAGATCGCAGTATTGCGTGCAGTTGAACGGGATTCCGTCTTGATTGATATATGGTTCGTTGAGTAATACATCGTTGACATAAACTTGAACAGTTGTTGCCCCATCAACCGTGAGGCGTTCGATGCGAATGTGATCGCCCGGAACACCGATCAAGCGTTTAATGAGCAGCGGATTGGTCGCGTGATCATCATCCCCCGGCGCGTCAAACACGACAATTTCGCCGCGCTGCGGTTCTCCCAATAAGTAATTAACGCGGCTGACAATCAAAAATTGCCCGGCTACAAAATTTGGCTGCATGCTGGGGCCTTCGATAAAGAAGCGCATGGTCGCCAGATTAACGACTGTAAATACCAGCACAATAAGGAGAAGCAGCTCAAGCCGCTCTCGCCAAACGCCCGTTTGGTGCAGCTTTGGAAGAGGGGACGATTCAATTGCAGTCACAGGCTGCGATGTTGACAAAATTTCGAGGGATGTGTCGCTCAATGTATACCTTCTTGATGCATTTATCTATTATACAACCCCTGTGCTCCCCTTCACAATCCAGTAATTTGCGTCACACCTACGGTTTGCCTACAATTCCAACGATGAAAAGGCGAACAGATATTCGGGCTGAAATCGCCCTTTTGCGCAGTGGAAGAGCTGCTGTTTCTACACATGAAGCACAAGAGGTTTTGGCGTCTGTGTTAGATGGCTTGAACACAATGGGGACATTAGATGCGCTGCGCCAGAAACGGTTTAACCGCTATCTCGCGCATGGGCCAAAAGCCGTATTTGGAATGGCACAATTTCCATGGGTGGGTGCGGTCATCTGGCATCGCCCAGCGGGCTATTACGGCTTCAAAACGCTGACTCTCTTTGGCGCATGGGCATTTCGGGAAGCCATTGAAAGCCAACCCTTAGTTGTGGTTGCCGCAAAACGAGTACCCTACGCTGCTGATTTTTTTGAAGCCGAAGCCTATATGAAATTGATGAAGCGTGATTTTAGCGTCTACTATCAAGATGATGGAAGCCCGCCAGTTCGTGAAAACTGGCCGTGGTCAGTGGTCTATGCCCCTGCTGAACGGATGACGCAGCGACAGCAGTTGGCTGAGGCGCTTGCCCGATATGTTTAGCTACCTCGTATTCGATGCCTCTGCGTTATACTCTTGCGCATGATACTTGATACGGAATTTTCTGAAAAACTCTGTGCGTTTTTGACCGATGAAACCGGATACGCGGCCATTCTTGAAAACGCTGCCCCGCTGGCGGGCGGCGCATCCCGCGAGATGCTGCTGCTTGATCTGCGAATAGATGGTTTTCTCGGAAAATACGTGCTGCGCTGCGACCCGCCAACTCAAATGAATGAGCGGGCACTAACCCGCATGCAGGAATTTGCTGTGATGCAGGGCGCCCATGAAGCCGGTATTCGGATCGCTAAACCTTGCTGGGCTTGTGAAGATACCTCGGTTCTAGGCAGCCCATTTTTCATCATGGATTATGTAGAGGGCGTGAGCATTGGCCGCAAAGTGGTGTCCGCGCCTGAACTTGCGCAAGCGCGCGCTGTACTGCCGCAGCAGATGGCCGAAGAACTGGCAAAAATTCACAGGCTGCCAATGGACAACTTTGATTTTCTGCCCACACCGCGCCCTGCTTATTCCAGCGCCCGCGATGCCATTGCCCTGTGTTATGAGGTGTTGGATGCGCTTCAGGTGTCAAACCCGGCGCTTGAGATTGCTTTGCGCTGGGCAGATCGCCACGCGCCAGCAGTTGAATCATGGGCGTTTGTTCATGGCGATTTTCGTATCGGTAATCTGATCGTGAACGGGGAAGGGTTGGCGGCGGTTGCCGATTGGGAATTCTGCCATGTGGGCGATCCTGATGAAGATCTTGGCTATCCTTGTATGCGCGACTGGCGTTTTGGTGTCGGGCATTTGCGCTGCGGGGGGATTAGCGATCGTGAGGCTTTCTTGACGGTCTACGAGGAGGCCAGTGGCCGTGCCGTCAATCGCCAGTCAGTTGAATTCTGGGAAATTTTAGGCAATATCCGCTGGGGGGTGATCTGCCTTGCGCAGGCAAATCGCCATTTGAGCGGGCGCGAATCGAGTGTTGAACTGGCGAGTCTTGGTAGGCGTTCTGCCGAGATGCAGCTTGAGGCGTTGCGCTTGATTCAGCAGTTTGGAGGGTGAGCATACAATGTATGATCGGCCAGACGTGAGCGAACTTATTGATGCTGTGCGGCAGCATCTTGAAGGGCAGGTCATACCGTCCATTAAAGGTGATGCGAAACTTTACTTTCAAACGCTGGTAGCCGCTAACGTCCTGAAAATTGCGCTGCGCGATCTTGCGCTATCTGGTGATCATCTACAATCGGACTGGGAACGGCTGAATGATCTGCTAGGGGAGACAATACTTATGCCAGCGAATCAACAGGCAGCAGCGGTGGAGATGAAGACGCGAAACCACAGTCTATGTGCCGCCGTTCGCGCCGGAGCGTGGGACGCCCCCGATCATATGAACGCGCTGATCGCGATGGCGCTCGCAAACACTGCTGATGCGTTAGCTATCGCCAATCCAAAATTCCTAATTGCGATTCAAGAAGAATCGCAGCGAAAATTATAAAGGGATGCGCGGCATCGATTGGAAATCTAACCCTTTATTACACGCCTTCGCGCGCCCGGAAGCTGAGGCGCATCGGAGTGCCTTCAAATGGGAATTCCCGCCTAACTTGATTTTCCAGATACCGTCGGTACGTAAAATGTACCAATCTGGGATCGTTTACATGGAATAACAGCAGCGGCGGCGCAATGGCGACCTGCGAAGCATATAGAATTTTCAAGCGGCGAGATCCGCGAATCGGGGGCGTGTGGTGCTGCATTGCATCGCGCACTATTTGATTGAGGCGGCTGGTAGGAATGCGTGTGTAACGCCCTTCATAAACTCGATTTGCCGTTTCTAAAACCTGATGGATACGCTGACCGGTGAGCACGCTGATGAATAGAATTGGTGGATCAGGTAGGAAGTTGAACCGTTCGCGCACACGCTTTTCAAATTCAGTTAGGGTGTAGTTGTCTTTTTCAAGCGCATCCCATTTGTTCACCACAATGACAATGCTCTTGCCCGCATCCATCACGTAGCCAGCGATATGGGTATCTTGTTCGGTGATGCCATCTGTTGCATCCAGTAAGAGGAGGGCAACATCGCAGCGTTCAACAGCATCCATTGCGCGGATCACGCTGAATTTTTCAACACCTGGCTCAATCTTGCCGCGTTTACGAATCCCGGCGGTGTCAATTAGCGTAACCGGTTCGTTATGATAAGAAATGGCGCTGTCAATGGCATCGCGGGTGGTTCCCGCAACCGAACTGACGATCACTCTTTCTTCGCCAAGCAGTCGGTTGACAAGGCTGCTTTTGCCCACGTTTGGCCGACCCACGATGGCGATGCGTAGATGGTGATCTTCTTCCGGTTGGTCGGGCATAGCCGCCAGATCTTCTATCGAGAAGTAGAGCGCGTCTAGCAGATCGCCCACGCCTAGCCCGTGAATTGAGCTGATCGGGAAAACTTCCCCCACGCCCAGCCCATAAAATTCGAGCGCCTCATCTGCGCGCTTTACCGTATCTAGCTTATTGACGGCCACAAATACCGGCTTCTGGCTGCGACGTAGAATTTCAGCGATTTCTTCATCAGCGGCAGTGATGCCCGACACGCCGTCTACGACCATGATCACTGCATCGGCATCGTTAATAGCCAGCAGCGCCTGAGCGCGAATTTGAGGCACGAAATCAGCGCTGCCTTCAGCCAATGGCGATTCGTCACGACTGCCCTTTGGCTGATAGATCTCAATGCCACCGGTATCAATCACCCGGAAAATTGAGCCGCGCCATTCAAATTCCGACACGAGGCGGTCACGGGTAGTGCCGGGAATCTCGTTGGTCACGGCCATGCGTTCGCCAACGAGGCGATTGAAGAGCGAGCTTTTGCCGACGTTTGGCCGGCCAACCAGCGCGACAATAGGTTTACGCGCCATAATTTTTATAACCTTAATCACTTCACAAATACAAAGGCGCACTTTAGTGTGCGCCTAAGGCTTACGCTCATCTATTTTACAGGTTATGAGTCATTTTTTGTATTGCCAACTACAATGCTTGTCACTATGTAATTTTTCTAGCCGGTAATTGGGCAAGATTTAGCTGCCAGTCCCAAACCTGACCTTCGGCGCTGTTCCATGAGTTACGGTGACAACTACTTCTGTCGGCAAAATGCTGGCCGAAAGCGCGGCGTTCGCTTCGGTGATCGGCGTGGTCACCGTAACGCGATAGGTACCCGCCTCAGAAATTGCTCCCAGATCCACAGCCGCTCTCAGATCATCGGCTTCCAGGGAGTTCAAAAAGGATTGCGGGCCGGTTAATATCACACTGACGGTCTGCGGTTCTACCGCATACGTAAGCCCCTGCCTCCTGCCTGTAAGTTCTATGGGTACCGCATCGAATTGGCGGGTTACAATTTGTGCCGTAACTGTAATAGAAACTGTCACCTGCTGCGATGACATCGGTACAGCGCCAACAATCGGAATTTCAACATCTACGATCTCCACGAAATCGCTGATCCGGTTATCAAGGTTTATTGGCGCGGTGAAGGCTGTATCTGGCAGTTCTTCTGGCGCAGCAGACGGCAAACTTACATATAAGATCTGCGGGCTGTAATCAATACTGCCTAGGAAGTAGCCTTCTGGAAGCTCACCAATAAGCTGTGGGCGCACATTCAGTTCCCAAATGCTGTCGCTTTGCCTTAGGTTGGCGGTGACATGTACCGTTTGCGGCATAATCGTAACGCCATCCACTTCATCGCCATCAACATTGACCGGCACTAGGCGAATGTCAGTCGTATAAGAGGCGCGCTGGTTAGCAAGGTTAAGCGGCGCTTCCGCAGCCACAACTTGCGCGACGGCGCTTTCCGGGCCGCGAACTTCCGCTTGTAGTACATCAAACGTAATCCCCACGATCTCCGCGTCTGGCGGGGGCGAACTGGTAATACGCTCTCTAATTGGTACAAATTGCGCGGATTGTAGCTCCAGCGTCACCGTGACTTGGCTGGGCGAAATATTAGCGACTCGAGCGCCGCGAGCGACGGTTGCTGTCAGCGGTACAATGTGTGTCCCCGTGGTCAGGCCAGAGAGATCTGCCACCACCACCACATCATCTGTGGTCAGCAGTGGGCGCGTGCTTTCCGGCCCCTGCAAATATACGCTGGCAGTATTGGTCAGTGAACTATCGTTGGTGATGATGAGGCCGTCATCCGGTTCAACCCGGATCGGGACGCGCTCGGTCAGTCGCCACTCGATAATTGGATCGTGCTGTAAGAACGCGATCACCCAGACCACGAATGCCAGTGCGAGGCATCCAAGGAACCAGAAGATGTTATTCACTATCGTTTGTTGGCGTGATTGCTGCTGCATCAAATATTCTTTTGTGTTTCTTGCGTGCTTTGTCGCCCGGAAACCACGTTAATGGTTTCCCGAATCCGCTGAAGTAACGACGTGGATTCTTTGCTTTCCCCGTAATACAGCGCGGTCAGGATGGTACGCAGCCTGCTGCTATCCAGCCGGGTGATCAACCGCCCGGCATTGGCAATCGAGATGCGCCCGGTTTCTTCAGATACGACCAACACCAGCGCGTCGCTAACTTCGCTCATGCCAATCGCGGCGCGATGGCGCGTGCCTAATTTAGGCCCGGTGCTGATGCTCCGCTGGCTGCTGAGAGGCAGCACGCAGGCGGCAGCGGCAATGCGCCCATTCCGGTTAACGATCACCGCGCCATCGTGCAGCTCGGTTTTCGGCCAGAAAATGGTCAGAAGCACCTGCGGCGAGATTTCGCTGTCTAATGAAACGCCGGTTCGTTCATATTCAGCCATGCCCGTATCGCGCTCTAAAACCACCAGCGCGCCATGTCGCCGTTCGGACAGCCGTTCCGCAGTCGTGCAAAGCACTTCGATGAGCTGTTTACGCTGATCTTCGCCCGGCGTGCGGTTGAACCATAGCCCCGCACGCCCCAAACGATCCAGCCCGCGCCTGATTTCTGGCGCGAAAATAACCGGAATACCGATTGCTAGCACAGTGAGCAGATTTGTGAGCAGCCATTGCAGCGCCGTTAAATTGAGAACAGCCGAAACAACCGCCAGCCCCACAATCAGCAGCGCCAGCCCGCGCAGCAGATTCATCGCCTGCGTGCCGCGGATGAACAGGCTGGCAATGTAGAATACTGCGGCGACGATGAGGACGTCGAGCAGTGAATTTAGCGAGAAACTTTGCAGCGCGTACAGAAAATCCAAGTGGTATTAGCCACCTAACTGAGTCAACAGCTCACGATAATCTTCGATATGTTCCGGGTTCATACCGATGATCTGGCGGATTGTGTTGGCCGCCTCACGATGCAGCCCTGCTTCTAATTGTAGTTCTCCGAGCGCATCTAACTGGACGATTGCCTCACGCTTACGCCCCAACTGCTTATAAATGGAGGCCAGCCGCGAACGCAGCCCCGTGTCACCCGGATAAACAGTCACCAGTTCTTCCAGAAGTTGAACAATGCGCGTGATCTGTTTCTGGCGAGCGTAAATCCCTAGCAGCTTGTCCAATCGTCGGATCGCCTCCACCGGGTTGCCTTGCCGGTAATTTAGATCAACCAGCAAACGATGGGCGCGCTCATCTTCCGGCGCAAGCGCAATAATTTCTTCATAGGTCTTTTGTACCCGGCGCAGGTCAAGGCGCGTCAGGTCAATATCCGCAATACGATGCTTGATACGCACCACTTTTTCGCTTGAGGCGTTCACTTTGGCGGCGATACGTTCGGCCAGAGCGTAGGTGTCGCGAGAAACATCGAAATTGCTTAATTGGTGGTGAGCGTCAGCCAGATCAATATATTGATCCAGCACCTCATCCCAGCGTTCCTCATTTTCGAGCAGCCCGATCAGTGTTTCTCGTACCGAAACATCCAGCGGCGCAAGCTCCAACACTTCAGTCAGAATTGCCGCTGCGCGGGTATTTTCGCCACGATATAGGAAAGTCTTGGCGACGATATTGTATTTTTGAATGGCCTGCCGCACGCGCTGTTCGCGCATCATAATTTCGGCCATGCGTATATGAACAGGTAGATACAGCGGCGAAAATTCTACGGCGCGATGGGCTTCGTCCATTGCGAGTGTATATAGCCCTTGCCGCATATAACGATCGATCAGCGCTACCGATTCCGTAAGCTTATCACCGCGTTCGGCGGCCAGAATATCAATGACGCCCTTTACGCCCTGTTCACGGACGGTCTCTTCAATCTGGCGGCGCGTATCCGCAAGGCGAGTGCGCCATTCCTTGCCCTCAAGATACGACATCAGCCGCCGGCTGATCCGGTACTGAACTTCATCCGGCTCACGGGTGATGCCCTGATGAAGTTCCGCCCACACGCCCACCAGATCGGATACATTTTCAGAATCTGCGTCTATGCTCTCGTCAACCGCTTGCATAGTTTGCAGTAAATAGTTCACCGACTGGCGGTTTTTTCCCAGTTTGGCGTAGGCCTGCCCGATTCCGTGCAGCGCGCCAGCTGTAAGTTCGGGAATACCGATGATATTTTCCAACCGTTTAATAGCCACATCTGGTTGATCGCGATAGAGCAGCAGGCCGCCAAGTGTCAGTTTCAGCGCGGGCAAATTGAGCCGGTTTTCAGCTCTTTGATAGGCGGCAATCGCTTCATCCTGCAATCCCTGCCGCTGTGTCTCCATCGCCTGTAGCATATCGGCTGTGGCATCTGCGGCGTTGCCCTCCATTACAAACAACGCCAGCGAGGCGAGCGCATCATGAATCGCTTCACCCAGCGGGCCAAGCGGATCGCTGTCCTGTGTATTGCCAGTCAGCGCCCATTGTTCGGCGGTGGCGCGTTTTTGGTCTTTATCAAAAGCTGAGATCCGCCCTGTGACTTTTACACCTTCACTCTGTGGCGGCAATATGCGCCCGCCGCTTTCTAGCGCGCGAAGGGTATTCAGTACCAGCGGATTCTTCTGATCAATTTTGAGGGCGCGATTGGCGGCTTTGATGGCTTTGTCGAAATCATTGGTGCGTTGAAAGTTATAGGCCAGCGCCAGATATTCGTGAATAGCTTTTTTCTTATCGCCAATGCGTTCGTAAGCCTGCGCCAGTTTGGCATGAACTGGCACAAGGCCGGGGGTGAGGTCGGTGGCACGCTCCCAGTTATAGATCGCTTTGTTCAGATCGCGCTGTGTCAGATAAATTTCAGCGACGTTAACGAACTGCTGGGCAGCTTCGCGTAAACGCCCCATCCGTTCCAGCACATCGGCGCTTTTTTCCAGTGGAATTGGGTCTTGCGGCGAGAGTTGATGGGCGCGGGTATACACCTTCAATGCATCATCCAGTCGCCCTATTTCCAACAGCCCTAGACCGAGGTGAATGTGCGCTTCAGCGTCGTTGGGGTATTCACCGATGGCGCGACCGTAATTGGTCACCGCCACCTGCCAATCCTGATCCCATGCGGCGCTGTGTCCCGCATTCATGGCCTGTTCGTAGGCTTGACGATTTCCCGGCATCGTCGGCACTCCTACCAGATACCCACAATAACGAATGTTTGGTTCAGGCCAATAGCTTAACGAGGATGGCCTTTTGTGCGTGCAGGCGGTTTTCTGCCTGATCAAAAATCACCGAATGTGAACCGTCCATCACCTCATCGGTCAATTCTTGCCCCCGATGCGCGGGCAGACAATGCATAACGATGGCGTTACGGTTCGCATACTTTAGTAAGTTAGTATTGACTTGATAGGTCGCAAAATCTTGAAGCCGCCGCGTTCTGTCGGCTTCCTGCCCCATGCTGATCCATGTGTCGGTGTAGATGACATCAGCATCGCGCACGGCTTTAATCGGATCCTGATATGCTTCAAAACTGCTGCCATTGGCAGAGGCAATCTGAGCAATACTCTCGATATTGTCTTCCGACAGCTCATAGCCCGGCGGAGTCGCAATTGCGAAATGCCCGCCTGTATGGGCAACCGCCTGTGCCAGCGAAAAGGCAACATTGTTGCCATCGCCAATAAACACCACGCGGCGGCCTTCTACACGGCCTAGATGATCCTGTATCGTCAGCACATCTGCCAATGCTTGGCAGGGGTGCTGTGAATCCGTCAATCCGTTGATGATCGGGCATGCGGCATATTGCGCCAACTCCAGCACCACCTCATGAGCAAAAACCCGCGCCATGATGCCCTGTACGAAGCGTGATAGTGAACGGGCGACATCGCCAATGCTTTCACGCTTGCCTAGCCCGATCTCATCCGGGCCAAGCATCAAGGCCGCGCCGCCCAACTGGTTCATCCCGGTTTCAAACGAAACTTTGGTACGCAGCGATGGTTTTTGGAAAATCATCGCCAGTGTTTGGCCGCGTAAAACGGGTTTGTTGCCGCCGCTTTTGAACTCTAGACGGAGAAATCTTGCGAGATCGAGTAATTCTCGAATTTCCTCACTGCGCCAATCAGCGAGATCAAGAAAATGTTGCATGAAGATAAACCGATGTGTAATGAGCCGATGAAGAGTGTTTTTTGCTAAAGCGTAGTATAGCACACGGTTATAACGAAAAGAAATTAGGCTGAGCGGCGCATTTCTAAGTGATTTTCATCCGTTAGAATCCCCCTAGAGTGCTGTTTTGGGCTTCTGGCGGTTGCCGCATTCGCCCACAAATGCCACAATCCCTCTTTTGAACGGGGCAGAATCTTGCATGCCACTGATTCCAAAACGCAGATATAGCCGCATAGGTTACAGCCATGACCGGTGAACAATTATTGCCATTGGATATTGAGGATCGGGAGTCTTTAACCCGCTATTTACAGGTGCGTGGCGATCTTGCGCCGGGGCAGCCGCTAGAATCATTCAAGATACTTTCCGGCGGGGTTTCTAATAAGACGATATGGGTAAAGTTGGATGATCAGCGGGAATGGGTGATCAAGCAATGTCTCGAAAAGCTGCGCGTTCAGGTAGATTGGTTTACCTCGCCTGAGCGCATCCACATTGAGGCGCTGGCGTTGGAATACCTTCCTGAACTCACCCCCGAAGGGACGATCCCTCATCTGGTCTTTGAAGATCACCCCTGTTATGTGATCGCCATGCAGGCGGTGCCGCCACCGCATGAAAACTGGAAGCAACTGCTGCTGAGCGGGCATCTACATCTGGATCATGTCCGCCAATTCGCCGGCATTCTGGCAGGTTTCCATCGCGGCTCATCAGAGCGACTGGACTTTTACCAGCCATTGTTCGGGGATCGCTCATTTTTTGAGACGCTGCGGCTGGAGGCATACTACGGATTTGCCGCGCAGCAAACGCCCGAAACCCATGATTTTCTGACGCATTTAATTGACGAGACGCGCCAGCAGCGTTTGGCGCTTACTCATGGTGATTACAGCCCTAAAAATATCCTGATCCGGCATGACCGCCTGATCTGGTTGGATCATGAAGTGCTGCATATTGGCGATCCAGCATTCGACATCGGTTTCTCAACAACCCACCTGTTAAGCAAAGCCCATCACCTTCCTGAGTTGCGAGATGCTTTCGCTGGCGCTGCGGCATTTTATTGGGATGAGTATCGTGAACGGTGCGGTGGTTTCGCCTTGACCGAAGCCTATGAAGCCCGTGCCGCCCGCCATACCTTAGGCTGCCTGATGGCGCGGGTCGCTGGACGCTCCCTGCTTGAATATTTCAGTGATGCTGAACGTCGTCGCCAGAAGCAGGTTGTCATCGAGCTAATGGACTCTCCGCCTACTGCCATGATGGTGCTGATTGACCGCTTCATTGAAGGCATCAATCGTTATACCTGAGGTTAGATCGCTGTCCGGCATAGAAATTCTGGCAGGCCAACCGTAAAAGCCTACTCCACGCTGGTTTCTGGTGTTGCTAGACGTTTTCCTTCCAACAGATATTTATTAGATGTTAGCCTTGATCTGTTCCAGCCATTGTTTGGCTGCGTCGGGTGATTGCAAATGGATCACCAGCAAATGGGCATATTCTGGTTGTTCAAAAAGGGTTGGATATTCTCGCCGGTGTCTCCCATGAGTTTTGAACAGCCACACGAGCAGCGAATCGCGCTTGAAAAATAGATTTCGCCATGTTTCTTGGTTATTGGTGTCCCATAATTTCTCTTGAGAACGAATCCGTCGAATGCCCCGCTTGAGCGATCTTCTCAGCACCAACCACAGCGGGTAATCTAACCAGATCAGCGTGTCGGCCTTCGCCCAAACAATATCTCGAACGCGGCTGTAATTACCGTCTAAAACCCATATGCTGCCGGCGCTTACTGCCGTAACTTTCTCCCGAAATTCAGGCAGTGGCGAAGGTTCCCAGTTTGGCAGCCAGTAGAGGGAATCTAATTCCGTGTGCGGCAGTTTAAGCTGCTGTGAAAGCTGTCGTGCCAGCGTTGTTTTCCCAGAGCCAGTTGCACCAATCACTATCACCCGTCTCATCATAGGTGCCAGATGTGAGTAGTCGCCCGGTACTGTGCAGCTTTAATTGAGTTGGCGGCCATCCTAGCGTATTCCGGATACTCGATCATAAGTCGAAATTATTGACCGATGATTCTTGTGATGAGCTGGGTGGTGCAAGCGGTTTCGATTTTGAATTCAACTCGGCATCGTCTTGCAGCAGGCGCTCTGCATTCGCTTTCTGGAATGCCCGCACGGACGCATGCACTTCAGGGTTATCCAGTGCAAAAATTTTGGCAGCCGCTAGCGCCGCGCCTTCAGGATCAAGAATCACCAGCGGCGCGATGCCACTGGGCATCCGCAGTGAGGAATAAATATCTGCGCCGCTAAAAGTGTCAGAAAGCGGCGGGCAGGCGATGACCGGGCAGGTCACCTGTGCATCAACCAATCCGCTTAACGCATTCGAGCGCCCCGTGATAGTGATATACACCTTCGGCCGCGGATCGGTCTCGTAATCGGACAGAATTTGCAGCAGCGCGGTTGGAACTTTATGCGCCGAAGCGATGCGAATTTCGCTGACGATGCCAAACTGCGCCAGCGCATTCGCCACCACTTGACCATAATGCAGGTCGCTTTTCGAGCCTAGAATAATCGGCACCAGCGGATTAAGCAGAGTCACGATACTTCCCCCTTGTAGGATTTCAAGATACACGACGATACGTTACTGAGCTTTCACGAAGTTGCAGTCCCTGCATCTGGCGCCGTGAACGCCCACGCGCGCAGCACTTCGGCAATTGTCCATGCCTGCGCGAAACAACCACGCGCCTCATGAGGCGGATCGCCATCAAATACCTCATTCAAGCTGCCTACAGTATGCTCACATAACTGCTGGATCAGCGGCTGCAAGAGCGCCCTCGCGGCGGCCTTATCCCCATAAACCCGTAAATGTGCCGCTGCGTATGGCCCGATCAGCCAGCCCCACACCGTGCCATTGTGGTACACCGCATCGCGCCCCCATTGGCCGCCGATGAAAATACCGCTGTATTCTGGATCATCGGGCGATAAACTACGTAAACCATATGAAGTCAATAGATGTCGGGCGCAGGTCTCAACTACCGCCTGCTGCTGCATTGGCGCCAGCGGGCTGTGTGGCAGCGATACCGCAAAAATTTGATTCGGGCGTACCGCTGAATCGTTACCTTCTGGCCCCTCAATAACATCAAAACAGCAACCATCATCAGTGTTCCAGAATTTGCGGAAAGCGCCGCGAACTTTCTCCGCAAGCGCCGCATAATATGTCGCGTCTTCGCCTAGCAGCTCACAAAGATCGGCAGTAGTGATCAGCGCGTTGAACCACAGCGCGTTAATTTCAACCGGCTTGCCCGTGCGCGGCGTGATCACCTGATTGCGAATTTTCACATCCATCCAGGTGAGCTGTACGTCATCCTGCCCCGCAAAGAGCAGCCCATCGGAAGGATCAACCTTGATATGATAGCGCGTTCCCCGTACATGCCAGTCAATGATATCTTTCATAATTGGCAGTAGTTCCTGCGCTAGTTCCAGGTTTCCGGCGGCCTCCGTGTATGCCCGTATCGCTTCAAAATACCACAGCGTAGCATCCACCGTGTTGTATTCGGGGCTTTCGCCGGCATCAGGGAAGCGATTCGGCAGCATTCCCTGATCCACAAAGCGGGCGTAGGTGCGTAAAATGCTGGCCGCGATTTCATAACGGCCTGTTGTCAGCGTCAGCCCCGGAAGGCTGATCATCGTGTCACGACCCCAGTCGCTGAACCACGGATAACCAGCGATGATGCTGTGGCCGCTGCCCCCGTCAGGCAGTTTACGGTTGACGATGAACTGATCTGCCGAAAGCGCCAGCCGGCTGAACACCGGATCAGGTGCGTGTGCCTGCGCTGCCATTTCGATCAATTGCCTGTCATAAGCCTGTCGTTGAAGTAGGGCAGCATCACCATTGACCGAAGCCGCCGTCTCTGTGGTTGCTGCAAAAGTGACTCCTTCTCCCGTTTCCAGCGAAACGTTGAAGAACCCCGCCCAAAGGTTGTCATCAAGGTAGTCAAGCCCCCGTTCAGATTCAACGGACAGCACATAGCCGCGCCGCCATTCAGCCTCGCGATATGCAACGGCAGCATCCGAGAGGATATAGAATGGACTGCTATTTTTAGGGGTGACTGTCAGTTTGCGGGAAAATGCCGTATGACCCGCCTGTTCAAAGGTATCCTCCACCTCAAATGCGGCGCTGCCAGTGTACGTCGAGTCGTGATGATCGCGAAAATTGACGACGACGCCGGTTTGCAGCAGCAGCGGTACGGCTGCGCGGATTAAGTTGTAACGCACATAGGTTGTGTTGGCGTCACGCGCCATCCATATCCGTTTTTCCAGCAGCGCATCCCCTAAAGCGAATGTCCACACGGGGATCGAGCCTTCGAGCCGGAAACTTTCAATATAACGATAGCCATGCGCCTCTATTCCGCTTGCGGCGCGGCGCTCTGCAAATAATTCATAGCTGCGGTCATAATACAGCGCGGTTTCATTAAATTTTGTAACCAGCAGCGAGCGTCCTACAGGCGGCTGAAGCGCGGCTATCAGCAGTCCATGATAGCGGCGGGTGGGCATACCGGAAACTGTACCTGCGGCATAGCCGCCATTGCCATTTGTGACCAGCCATTCGCGGCGTTCTGAAGCGGGCAGAAACCCGCAAACTTCCCGACCATACTTAATTTCAGCCGGAGCATGGAACATAGACTCGCCCTTTTTGCAGAATGAGGCCAAATGATAAGATCATAGCGTCTGTGCCGCATTTATGCAGCAGGCCAACAGAATACTCACGGCTGGAACAGGCTTCGATTTGTGCTATGATTCGCAGGTTCACTAAACGCAATGGATTATTTCGTGAAGCGTGGCGCTGCATCATCACCCTACATCTTTGAAGCAGAAAACAACCACCTTAAGCGCGGGCTGCGGGGGCATCTGGCCTTTGCCTTCCACTATTGGCCGTTTTTCGCCTATTGGGTTCGCCGCAGCATCATCACCCGCTACAGCGCGACCAGTGTAGGGCTGCTTTGGGCAATCTTTCAGCCGCTGCTCTCAAGCCTAGTATATCTCTTCGTATTTTCGCTGGTCATGCGTGTTAGTACTGGCACGGTGCCTTATGGCCTGTTCATCGTCACCAGTATGGTGCTGTGGACATACCTAAACCGCATCATCTTCAGCGGCGCGTCTTCAGTCATCACCAATCTTGATATCATCACGCGGGTGCGTTTCCCCCGTGAATTTTTGCCGCTTGCGGTTGTTGCTGAATCGCTGGTTGATCTGTTCTTCGGCATGATCATCGTCGCGCTGATCTTCCTGATTACCGGTCATCCGGTAACCCCCTATGCGCTCTTAGCCATTTGGCCGTTTTTGGCCTTAACGGCGTTTGCATTAGGGATGGGTTTCATTTTTGCGAGCTTAACCTCTTCCGTGCGTGATTTGCTGCAAGTGCTGCCGATCCTTCTTCAACTTAGCTTATACCTCACGCCAGTCATCTATCCAATTACAGCCGTACCTGAAACGGTGCAGTCGTTCTTCATCATCAACCCGCTGGCATCTATTTTTTCGGCGTGGCAGGAAACGCTGCTATACGGCCAGTTTACACAGGCTGGCCCGCTGTTCATCTCAACCATTGTCTCGCTCATTGTGCTGGTGTTGGGCTATCTTTTCTTCAAACGTTCCGAATGGCTTTTTGCCGATCGGCTGTAGGCATGAATCCTTTATGACAAATCTTCCAGTAGTAGAAGATGTAGTTCTTGTTGAGCATGTTTACAAGCAGTATCTGGCGTTCAAAGGCGTACACATGCGCCATGCCATGCAAGAAGCCCTGAAATTCATGCGCGAGCAGTCCAAACGCAAAGCCAACCCTGAACAACGTTTTGTGCTCAAAGATGTTAGTTTTCGGATGAAGCAGGGCGAAACGCTGGGGCTGATCGGGCATAATGGCTCTGGAAAAACCACGCTGATGCGCTTACTCGCCGGCGTATCCCTGCCCACGCAGGGGCGGGTACGGGTTGCAGGGCGGGTGCAGCCGCTGCTTTCGTTAGGCGCAGGGTTCCATAATGAGCTTACAGGAAGGCAGAATATCTACCTGAACTGTACCTTGATGGGACTGGATATTAGCCAAACCAAAGAACGTATTGATCAGATCATCGCCTTTGCCGATATTGGCGATTACATTGACGTTCCCGTGAAGCGTTATTCATCGGGGATGTTGTCGCGGGTTGGTTTCGCCGTGGCCGTGCATATGAACGCGGAAATTGTCTTGATTGATGAAGTCATGGCCGTGGGTGATTACAGCTTCAACGTCAAGAGTACTGCGGCTATCCGCGAATATATCAAGCAAGGCACAGTCATTCTGGTTTCTCATGACGTAAACACCATGGAACGTATTTGTGAGCGCGTGATCTGGTTGGATCACGGCGAAGTGCGCGCTGATGGGCAGGCAACCCAAGTGCTGCACGACTATACACAGAGCCAGCAGCGTAAGGTGGTGGCTGTGGCTGTGCCGCCAGAAGCGCCAACTGCTGAAGTGGCTGTGCCGCCAGAGGCGCTAACTTCCGAAGTGACTGTGCCGCCAGAAGCGCCAACTTCCGGCGGGGTGATGGTCAATCGAGATCGCTTTGACCCTGACGTGACCATTCAAAAAGTGAGCGTGTTCAATGGGGAAGGCGAGCTTAAAAACGAATTCGCCTTTGACGATGATCTGCTCATTCGTGCCGAAATTGAATTTGCTGCGCCAAAAACCGATGTGCGCATCACTGTGGGCATTGTGGATATCGATACTAAAGCGGTGATCACACTGTGCGACAACCAGCTTCTGAAATCACCGGGATCGCTGCATGGGCGGGTTGAAGTTGAAGCGCGTTTTCCCAACTTGAAACTGCGACCACGCAATTATGGTGTGCGCGTTGGCATTGCCAACTTGAGCGCATTGAAACCCTTAGATGTATGGACGGATGTTTCTCCCCGTTTCTATTTCATTGGGGGACGGCATATCCCCGAACAGCATCTTTTCCAACCGCAAATTGATCTGATCTTTACGCCCGGCGTCTCCATGAAATACATAAACTCAAATGCGCCGTCCGTCGCCGCTCTGGAAACATCCCCTCAAAGTTAACCACAGCAGCGCCGGTCAGTGAGATCATAACGCCATCTAGAAATTCTTTGTTCAGCTTTTCGCGTTTTCCATCCACCATTCGCGTAAAGCCGTTAGCGGCTTAGCTTCTTGCATATCTCCCCGTTTTCCGGTGTTCCAACTGATATACAGTTCTTCCCGCGCGCGGGTGATGCCTACGTATAACAATCGCAGTCGCTCAGCAGCATAATCAATCCGCGCCTCTGCCGTTGCATCCCCTTCACGATAGGGTCGTTCGCTAATCAGCGTTTGCAGTTGTGCGAGCGCTTCTGCTTGTAAGTTCAGCCTATCGCGCACGAACCAGCTTTCCCCGATGAAGTTATCAAACAGGTCTGCCGATGGAAAATCATAGTTGCTGACCGACATCAAATAGACGCGATCCCATTCCAACCCTTTTGCGCCGTGCAGCGTCATGATCACCGCGCGGCCTTTATAGCGGGAGGGGTCAAATTGTTCATCATCATCGCTTAATCCCGTGAATTTACGACGATTGGCGGCGATGCGCTCCATCTCGTTCACAAATTCTGCCAGCCGGAAATGGGGATGTAAATTGCTGTATCCACGCATATACAACGCGAGGCTGTAGCCGGTGGCAATATCCGCAGGCTCATTGAATAGATCGCCAGAAACCGTAAGCAAAAGCTGATCTACGGGTAACAGCGAGGCTTCCTGCCAGCGTATAACCTGCTCGCGGAAGGCCGCAAGGTGTTCAAACTGTTCTGGCGCATCAGCGCGGTTGACCGCCTGTTCCAACCAGTCTTGCCCCTGCGGTGAGGTGAATTGCTCGACCAGTTTTGCCTCAGAAAGCAGCCTGACCTGTGCTTTAACTTCACTGGAGTCGCGTTGATCGCGCTGCCACACCTTGTAAGTTTCTGCCAGCAGATCCGTCCGCAGCGGTTCCGCCAGATAACCAAGCACCCGCCATAACCCGCCAACCACCTTGCGCGTGCTGCTGGTCGTGCGTAAATGCTCAACATAGTCAATATTTTCTTTGCGCAGCAGGTTAGCCATTGCGGCGCCGCTGGCGTTGGTTGGCAGCAGCATTGCCACCGTCTTGTCCGGATGATCGATCATGTACTGCTGCGCCGATCGCGCAACCCACATGCGTTCTTGCCCGGAAGACATTTTCGTGGGGGCGAATATGACGCTGTTAGAGCTGTCTGCTGGGTTGCCCTGATCCAGCGGTTGGATATAAGGCTTGTCTAGCGGCGTTTTTGCGCGAATTTCTGGTATCGGATGCTCCAGCGACCAATTAATCAGTTGATTGGCGACGCTGATAATGCGGCGCGTGCTGCGTCCGCTTTCAGGAAGTTCACAGGCAGTCACGCCGGTTTCGCGCAAGAATGCGCGCAAATATGCCGGACTCGCCGTGGTGAATGATTCATAAATCGCCTGATTCGGATCGCCCACGCGCACCCAGTTGCCGCGTTCTCCCGCTAACCGGCGCAGAATTTCTTCCTGAAGCCGGCTGCTATCTTGCGCCTCATCCTCAAGGATGATCGGCCAGCGGGCGCGCAGCCTTAGCAAAAATTCAAGATCGGCCTCTAACGCCGTCAGCGCAAGGCGAATCAAGTCCTGGAAATCAACCGCGCCCCGATAACGCAGCCCATGTTCATAGCTTAAATAAACGCTCACGCACATTTCCGCCAGCGGTAGCGTAGCCGGAGAACGCTCCAGTGCGCGGCGCAGCATCTCTGGCGTTTTGCGCTCATCTTTCGCCTGCTTGATGAAGGCCGATGCGATCCGCACCGCCTCTTCGCGCCATAACTCGCTAACCTCTTGTGCCTGCTCTGGCAGTACATATTCCGCGCCGAACGCCGGATGTGCGCGCACGTAAGCAGTGACCGCATCCTCGATCATGTCATTAGCGTTATCTTCATCTAGAATCTGGAAATCTTCCGAAAGCCCCACCAGTCCGGGGCGTTCGCTCACAATATCATTCGCCAATCCGTGCAGCGTGCGCACGCGGTAGCTGGTGCCGGGATCATCTTCCCCTAAAAAGTCGCGTACCTGCTGCTCAAATTTCCCCCGCGCGGCGTTGACCAGCGTCACGATCAAAATTTGCTGCCCGCGCCCCAATTTAGTTTCACGCGCCAGCTTTGCGGCAAGCCGGGCAAGCGTCCATGTTTTGCCGCTGCCGGGCACTGCCGAAATGCCCATCTTTCCCCGCGTATAGGTGAGAATTTCAGCTTGAGCGCGGCGCGGCGCTGCATCTTTTTTAGCCATTAGAACCCTTGCTCTGTTCTGTATCACTATGGCGGCGCAGCACGTCATCAATCGCCTGTCGCAGATCGCCTACTTGCTCAAATCCGCTTTCGTTAAATTGGCTGTAGCCAAAATAGACTTGTTTCCGGCAGCGGCGCAGTAGGCCGGTGATCGCCCGGTTCAAAATTTGCTGTGAGATCGCTTGCTCATCGGCATCAGTCCATATCCGCCCATGCTGCCACTGCTTGCTCAGGATGTAAGGATTGCTCAGCGGTTGCAGCGGCCTTCTGCTCCATGCCGGGTTATCTATTGAGACCCAGAATTGATAATCCACCGGGCGGTTGCCCATCAGAAATGTATATGCTGGCGCTACCAGCACCGCATCCGGCTGCTCATCCAGCTCTACCGGCGGATATTGGTTGGTTAAAACGCCATCATCAATCATTTTTAGGTATTCATAGCCGTCAGCCAGTTCCGGCGCGAATCGGCTGATAGTTTCGCGGAAATTTCGCGCTGAATCCAACAGATTCATGACGATGCGCGCTTCGTCATAACTGTCGCGAAATCGAAAGCCTGTCTGCGACAGAATTTCACTGGCGAGCTGATCGAAGAATGTATCCAGCGGCAGTTGATCAATTTGAGAGTTATTCAGCCATGTAATCAGCCGGTCATAGCGTTCGCCAAAGGTATCGGTGATGCGCCCGCGCAGCATCTCATTCTGTAAGTTGCTGAACGGATGCAGCTTGCCCCCTTTGAACAGGATATCCACCAGCAGCGATGCCCGCGTTAGGTCAATATCTTCAATGACGCTCACCAGCGCAGCGGCAATGTCGGATTTGCGTATCGCGTAAACCGGTGAAAACGCCCATTGTGGATGCGCCAGTTTTGCCAGCGTCAGTAGCGCGCGCGCGGCGGGTTCGTCGTGAAGGGGTCGGGAAGGGCGCAGCGAATAGGTTGGAATGCCGCGTGCTTCCAACCGGCTGACCAGCGCAAAACGCAGCGAGTCGCTTAACACTGGCGCAAGCATCACGATTTCCCCCGGCTTCACGCCGTGAGCATGTACCAGCGATGCCGCCGAATCTGCCGCCCAATCTAGCATTTGCGTATGGTAGCGCCGCTGATCATCTGCGGTATAAGCGATTGCTGTGCCTAAATTCGCGTTGCGATTACGTCCTTTTTTTGCCGGTGTATCGGTTTCTTCCAGAATTGCGCCGCTTAATGCGCGTTCCAGCAGCGCGACAGGGGGAGACATGACCCGCGAATCGTTCAGCGTCACGATCTGATCGCAAGCATCTTGTAATGTCAGCGCGTTGATCTCATCTGCGCCAAGAATTGTGCGGTAGCCAGCATCGGTATCGTAAATCAGCAGCGCCGATCTTACATCTGGCAGCCAATCCAGCAGCAGGCGGTGAGCGGCGGGACTTTCTTCTTCGATATTGTCTGCGATGATATGCTGGTAGCGATCTGTAAGTGCACGCCGCGGGGCATCCAGTTTCCACAGAAAATCGAGAAAAAATGAAATTTGCAGCGAAAAATCAAGCAGATTGTGCTGTAGGCAAAATCGCCGGAATAAATCTGCGCAGGCTTGCATATCGTCATAGAGATGCAACTGCTCAGGATCGGGGCGTGATGCTGCCTTCAGCCGATCTGCAATCTGTGACGCGGGAAATCCCACCGTTGATGCTTTACTCAGGTTATCCAGAATTTCGGTATACAGTCGCGCGCGGGGAAGGCGAATGCTGCTGAAATAATCGCGCTGTTCAATTTCCGGCCCTACCACTTTGGACATCACATACTGCGCCATTTCGTGGTTGAGAAATATCGGTGTTTTATCAGCCGTGTTCGAATTGATCTGCTCTGCAATCAGCGGCCAGAACTGCTGCACGATGTTGTAGGCCGTGCTGGCAAAACTGGCAACCGTAACGCCACCCTCATTGGCCGTCTGAAGATAAGGCTGCGAAAGCCCCTTGTGAGGCGCCAATACCAATATTTCGCTGCCTGGTATGCCCATGTCTAAAAGCTGGCGAACCCGCCTTGCGCCAACAGTCGTCTTGCCGCTGCCAGCCATGCCCTTCAAGAAGATCTTCTGATCTGCTGGCGCCTTCACAATCGCGCTTTGTTTGGCGGTTAATCGCAGTTTCATAGGTGGGGAAATGACTCATTTGTTTACATTACTATATGTCTAAATTTTACCTTTTTGTGCTGAAAAACACAGTGTTAATTAGAACGCAATTTCTATTTTGCTGCGGTCAATTCGAATGCTGTATTTTGGAGCCGGGGAATTGTATGCAAATATGATTGTGCTAAGCAAAAGATTGCGTATAAAATCAATAGTTTGAAAAATGGTATTGTTGCCATAGCATCCTCACATCGGAGCCTACAACCATGCATATGTTTAAGCCGCGCTTTGGTCATCTTGTTAGGGTGTGGGGCTTAAGCGTATTGTTAATGGGCTTGCTTCTCCCTCAATTTACGGCCTATGCTGCCTCTATTGAAGTGAATACGCTGGCCGATGAATACGGAAGTAACGCGGCGGGTTGTGCGCTGCGTGAAGCCATCACCGCCGCCAATACCGACGCGGCATATGGCGGGTGCCCTGCTGGCAGCGGCGACGATACCATCACCTTTTCGGTGGCGGGTGATCTCGTGATCAGCAGCAGCCTTCCTGCTGTCACTGCGCCCCTGACGATAGATGGCCCGGCAGCGCCAGTTTTACGGGTGGGCGCGGCCAGCAGCGGCAGTGTGCAGCCTTCATTGTTGGAAATACAGGGGAATGTAACCGCCATCATTAACAACCTTTGGTTTCAAAATGGCTACAGCAATCGCGGCGGCGCGATTTACAACCGGGGTACGTTGATCCTGAACAATGTCTCTGCCCACGACAATATAGCTGGCATTGAGGGCGGGGCAATCTACAACGCCGCAAACGCATCACTGACCCTTTCCGGCGGAACTTATGAAGATAATCAGGCGATGGACGGCGGCGCGATTTTCAATGATGGAACCTTGACGATCAACGGCGTAAGCTTCATCGGGAATGCAGCTTCGGGGGGGACGGGCGGCGGCGCAATCTATAATTTTGGCACGGCGACAGTCTCAAATACGGCCTTCAGCGGGAACAATGCCGATCTGGGCGGCGCGGTAGCGATGGGCGGCGGCGTTGTTACCATCGTCAACAGCACCTTTAGCGGCAACCAATCAGGCGGGGATGGCGGCGCGCTGATCGGGCTTCACGGCATGTTTGAGCTTTATAATGTGACGTTAGCGAATAACTACGCCAGCAGTTCCGGCGGCGCAATTCGCACAAACGCGACTGCAAGCGCGTTTCTGTACAACACCTTAATCGCTAATAACAGCGCGGGTTCGTCTGGGGCAAATTGCAGTTATGGCGGCACATTTTCCGATGGCGGCTATAACCTTGCGACAGATTCTACCTGTGGCTTCAGTGGAACGAGCTTAGTTGTCGCCAATGCTATGCTTGGTAGCTTTGGCAATTGGGGCGGTTCCACCAACACCATCCCCTTAGAAATAGGTAGCCCTGCAATTGACGCAGGTAATAGTGCCTCTGTTCCATCTGGCATAACCACCGATCAGCGCGGAAGCGGCTACCCCCGTATCGCTGGAATCGCTGTAGATATTGGCGCTTTTGAGGAGCAGACGACCAGCGTAACCCCGACCGAGACGCCGACAGAAACGCCAACCGAGACGCCGACAGAAACGCCAACGGAAACCCCGACAGAAACGCCAACCGAGACTCCAACGGAGACCCCAACCGAGACGCCAACCGAGACTCCAACGGAGACCCCAACCGAGACGCCAACCGAAACGCCAACCGAAACGCCAACCGAAACGCCGACCGAGACGC
>DAOTUZ010000018.1:0-17337 GCA_034437295.1 Anaerolineae bacterium
CGTCGCGGGGATTAAAAAGCGCAGCGCCTCCATTGTGCCGGGGTTGAAAGCGTTGACCACGACGGGGATAGTGACGATCAACCAGTAACATAAGATGAGCTGGCAAGCAGAATCTTTCAACTGTGCCCGTGTGTTTGAAGGTTTTGCGCTGCGCCAAACTGCGATGAGCAGCAGAGGGCTTAATAAGGCAGATACCGCGCCTATGACGCCGAGCATTTGTAAAGATGTGCTGAGGTTGCTCAGGAAATACTGCGGATTCAGCAGGTTTGCAAAGCCGCTTGAGCGTGCTACGTCGGATGTTCCGGGTGTATTCAGCGATCCCGCGCCATAGATGACCATGAGAAAAAACGCTGAAGCCAGCACAAGGATGATGCCCGCGATGAATCCACGAATGATCTGCTTGCGATTGCCCTGCTTATAAATCCATAAATACCCTAATGCCATGAAGCCCGGAGCGATAACCGGCAGCGCCGAATACTTGAAAAAAACGGCGGTCAACCCTGCGGCGATGCTCGCAATTGCCCAACGTTCTGGATGCTTGGCTTGAAGGCTAAACAGCGCGGCATAAAGCGCAGCTGCTGAGAACAGAAAGACGTAGGGATCAGGAGTCGCGTAGATATACTCAACGGCTATCGGAGACAGCGCCCAGATGCCCCCTGCGATCAACCCTGCGGCTAGCGCGTTGGGCTTGCCAAGTGGGGCGGTCATACATCGCGCGGCCAAAAATAGGAATATTGAGACGCCCGCGCTGGCAAATACGGCTAGGAATCTCAAAATTTGTACAGTTGGCGCTAGCCCCGATGGCCCGTTTGCGTGAATACCAACTTGAACGATGAAGTTGAGCGCTAAAAATGCGGGAGGGTAGCCATCATGGTAGCCTTCGAGGTCAAACAGCCCCTGCCATTCTTGAGCCTTGAGATAAGAGGCCGGCTCATCAGGGTGGTCAATGTAAGGCAGCCCGAAATTGTAGGACAGCAGGCGTGGAATGAGGGCGCTCACAAAGAGAAGCAAGCAGATTGCTAGAAGAAAACGGCGGGTAGCGGTGAAGCGGGTAGCATTATTCATGGGTCGGTTAAAGGCATTCGCTGGAGTTGAGAATAGGGTATGTTATTCGCCAGAATCATAGATCTAGATTGCTAAATTGTATTCGGTCAAGCGATTTATTGACACCACCCGAAATCTCGTGTTATGCTCAACACGTTCTTTTGAAATGCGGGAAATCATGCGTCAACACATTTCTACTTTCGGCTATTACTATTATTACTTTAGCGGCCACATAGTCGAGATTGGAATGTTGCGCGCTGCCGAATAGGCAGCACCCGTTAAGTAGTGTGAATAACAGGCGCGGAGCAACAGCTCCGCGCTTTTTTGTTTTGGATATAAGGAGGTGATGTAAACAATGAAGTTTCGTGGCGTTAGAGGGGCCACAACCGTTGGCGAAAATACCGCTGAGGCTATTCTAGCGGCGACGCAAGAATTGTTAGAAGCGATGGTTGAGGCGAATCAGATTGATGAAGATGATGTGATCAGCGTGATTTTTACCGCTTCGCCTGATCTTAATGCAGCATACCCCGCAAAAGCTGCACGCGATATGGGATGGCGGCGCACCGCGCTGTTAGGCTGCCAGGAAATGGATGTGCCGGACGGCATCAAGATGTGCATCCGTGTGCTGATTCACTGGTCAACCCCTAAGGCTTTAGACGAAATTATGCATGTTTATCTGCGCGAAGCCTTGATTTTACGTCCCGATCTTTACCCGGATAACAAGCTGGTTATTGAGCATAGACGAGAGGAAAAATCATGATTGTTGTGATGAAACATACCGCAACACCATCTGAGGTTGACGAAGTGTTGGCAAGGGTGAATACCGATGGTTACACCCCACACATTTCGCAGGGGGAAACGCACATGATCATCGGGTTGGTTGGCGAAAGCCCAACGCCGCTGCGCGAAGACAATTACAGCTCGATGAACGGCGTTGAAAAAGTAGTACGGGTTTCTTCACCGTATAAACTGACCGGGCGCGATATGCACCCTGATAACACCTATGTTCCATTGAATGGCTCGTCAGTAGGCAAAGCAAAAGTTGTCGTCATTGCCGGGCCATGCTCGGTTGAAAGCCGTGAACAGATCATCGAGATAGCCTGTGCGGTCAAGGAAATGGGCGCAACTGCGCTGCGCGGCGGTGCATTCAAACCGCGCACCTCCCCCTACAGCTTCCAAGGTTTTGGAGAAAAAGGCTTGCAATGGCTGGCCGAAGCCCGTGAGATGACCGGACTGCCAATTGTGACCGAAGTGATGGATCCGGCGTTGGTGCCGATGGTTGCCAGCTATGCAGATGTGCTGCAAATTGGGGCGCGCAATATGCAGAATTTCGTGCTGCTTAACGAAGTTGGCAAGAGTAAACAGACGGTGCTGCTCAAGCGCGGCATGGCGAATACGATGGAAGATTTGCTGATGAGCGCAGAATACGTGATGGCGCAGGGGAATGGTAAAGTGATGCTGTGTGAGCGGGGTATTCGTACCTTCGAGAAATACACGCGCAACACGTTCGATATTAACGCCGTGCCAGTGCTCAAGCATCGTTCACATTTACCGGTGATTGCGGATCCTAGCCATGCGGTGGGTTACTCGGAATATGTACATTCCATTGCGCTTGCATCGGTGGCTGCGGGCGCAGATGGACTGATTGTTGAAGTACACCCGACTCCGGCGAAGGCTGCCAGCGACGGCCGGCAGAGTCTCGATTATGCTGGATTCAAAAAGATGATGGATGCTGTGCAGCGGGTGGCTGAAGCAGTTGGGCGGACAGCCTAATGTCCGCCGGTGGCTTTAAGTGCCGCCAACTGGCGGTTGTTGGGTTGGGGTTGATGGGTGGCTCGCTGGCACTGGCGCTTCGGCCTTACGCCGATACGATCATCGGGGTTGATCCAGATGCCCCAACGCGAGACTATGCGCTGAGGCAGGGCATAGTAGATGTTGCTACTGATGACTTGCGCGCCGGTGTGCATGAAGCCGACTGCGTGATTTTATGCGCGCCGGTGCGTACCATCATTCAGCTTGTGGCCGGAAGGATTGGCTCGTTCCTGCGCGCAAATACGCTTCTGATTGACATCGGTAGCACAAAAGAGGATATTTGTAACGTCATGGGCGGGCTGCCTATCGGCATTGGCGCGGTGGGCGGCCATCCGATGACGGGTAAGGAAATGAACGGCATCGAGGCTAGTGATCCGGCGCTGTTCAATGGGCGACCTTTTGTATTGTGCGCTACGCGCCGCACCACCCCGGCTGTTCGGCTGCGGGCGTTAGCGCTGGTGGATGCGCTGCAGGCCGTGCCGATAGAGATGGATCCACACCAACATGATCGGGTAGTGGCGGCTATCAGCCATCTGCCATACCTCCTTAGCGCGGCACTCATGGCGACAGTTGCAGGTGAAGGCGAGCGTGATGATGCGGTCTGGAAACTGGCGGCGGGCGGCTTCCGCGATATGTCGCGGTTGGCGGCGCAAGATTTGAATATGATGGGCGACATTCTGAACACCAATCGGCAGGCGGTGGCAACCTTACTCGCGCTGTTTCGGGTGCAACTGGCGATGATTGAGGCGCGATTGATTTCCCGCGAAGATGATGCGCTGGTAGATATTTTGCGACCGGTACGCGATGCCCGCCTGAGCTGGGCGAAGCAGTATGACTCGAAACGACACTAGGCGAATTGTGATGCACATTAGAGACAGTTTTACAGTGACACCGGGAGCGCCCTTGCGCGGCGAAACCATCGTTCCGGGCGATAAATCAATTTCCCATCGAGCGGTGTTTTTCAATGCGATTGCGGGGGGGCGAGCGCATATCAAGGGCTGGCTTCCGGCGGGGGATACTGAGGCTTCACTGCGAGCCGTGCGCGCATTGGGCGTACCCATTGAGCGCATAAGCTTGACCGAGATGATTATTGATGGGGGGGGGCTGCATAAACCAGAACAACCCCTTGATCTTGTAAATTCCGGCACGGGTATTCGACTGCTCGCGGGAATTATGGCGGGACAGTCATTTTCCAGTGTGCTGGATGGTAGCGAACAGCTTCGCCGCCGCCCGATGAACCGAATCGTCACCCCGTTGCAAATGATGGGCGCGGATATTCAGGGGAAAGATGGCTATGCGCCGTTAACTGTGAAACCTGCGAAGCTGCGTGGCATTGAATATCACATGCCGATAGCCAGCGCACAGGTTAAAAGCGCAATTCTGCTGGCGGGTTTGTTCGCTGAAGGGCAAACGGTGATCGGGCAGCCCGGCCCTGCGCGCGATCACACTGAGCGCATGCTGCAAGCGATGGGCGCTAAGCTCGTGGTGGAACCTGAGACGATCACGCTTGAACCCGGCAGCCCACTGACAGCCGTTGATTTCACAGTGCCGGGCGATATTTCCTCAGCCGCATTCCTGATTGTGGCGGCTTGCATCATTCCGGACAGCCACATCATGCTGACGGGCATCAGCCTGAATCCCACGCGCACCGGTATCCTTGACGTGCTGCAAGAGATGGGCGCGGATATTACGGTTGTGGAAACCGGACTGGAAGCGGGCGATCCGGTGGGGACGATCACCGTGAAACATAGCCAGTTAAAGGGTGTGCGCGTAGGCGGTGAAGTTGTCGTGCGGATGATTGATGAATTCCCGATCTTCATGGTGGCGGCGCTGGCGGCTGAAGGCCAAACCTATGTGCGCGATGCTGGCGAACTGCGCGTCAAAGAGACGGATCGCCTACAGGTGATGACTGAAGAACTGCTGAAGATGGGCGCGCAGATCAACGAGACGCCGGATGGTTTTTATATTGTTGGGCCGCAGAAATTAAACGGCGTCGAAGTATACGGACACGACGATCATCGTATTTCTATGAGCCTTGTTGTTGCCGGGCTGGCAGCCTCTGGCAGCAGTAAAGTGATAGACGCGCGTTGTACGGCTGACTCGTTCCCCGGCTATGCTGATACTTTGCAGAAGCTGGGCGTTTCGGTTGTCGTCAATCATGAGGAACAGTAGAGTGTTTCATGAACAAAGTGGGTGCTATCGGCTGGCCGATTGAACACAGCCTGAGTCCGGCGATGCACAATGCGGCGTTTCAGGCGTTGGGCATGAATGACTGGTTTTACGACAAGATTGCGATACCGCCGGATATTGTCAAGTTAAGCCTGCGCGAGCTGCGCGATCATGGTTATATCGGCATCAATGTGACGGTGCCACACAAACAGGCGGTGATGCCTTTTGTGAAGGCCGACGCTATTGCTAAGGCCATTGGCGCGGTCAATACCATAGATTTTCGCAATAACACCGGCACGAATACAGATTGTTTAGGATTCATGGATGATCTGGCGGCGAATGGTATTCATATCTCTGGTGAAGTCGTAATTGTGCTTGGCGCGGGTGGCGCGGCGCGGGCGGCTGTGTATGGACTGTTCGGGGCGGGCGCAAAGGTGATGATTGTGAACCGTACTCGACAGCGCGCCGAAGGCCTGATCGCTGATTTACAGGTTGATGCCAGCATCATGACCTATGATGAGGCGGCGGCGCTTCCAGCGGCGCTGATTGTGAATGCAACCAGCGTTGGGCTAGAGCCAAAGATTCAGGAATGCCCGTGGCCGGATGCTATACCCCTGCCAAAAGATGCCGTTATTTACGATATGGTGTATCGCCCGGCGCGAACCAGACTGATGCAGATGGCAGAGGGGCAGGGCAACCGGGCTGTTGGCGGTTTGGGTATGTTGGTGCGGCAGGGCGCGGCGGCCTTTAAGTTATGGACGGGGGTTGAACCGCCCGTTGAGGTGATGTTTTCGGCACTGTACGAGAAATTGGGCAGTACCCCCTGATTTTGCTTCAGCAAGTTTCTGCAAATAGGCTGTATGCCTGTAATTATGGCGGTTGGTACAGCGCATCGAGTAAGGACACGGTGTTTTATGATTCGATTTTTAACCGCTGGAGAATCTCACGGGCCACGGCTGACGGCGATCCTTGAGGGGATGCCTGCCGGAATACCTGTAGAGTCTGAATATATTAACCATCAGCTTGCCCGCCGTCAGGAAGGCTATGGCAGCGGCGGACGTATGAATATTGAGCGTGACGAGGCACAGGTTACTTCTGGAGTGGCCGCAGGCTTCACGACTGGCGCGCCGATTGCCATGACCGTTGAAAATCGCGATTATAAGAACTGGCGCGAACGAGATATCACGCCGATGACTACACCGCGCCCCGGCCATGCTGACCTGACCGGCGCGATCAAATACGGCTACAGCGATTTGCGGGTGGCGTTGGAGCGTGCAAGCGCCCGCGAAACCACGATGCGGGTGGCGGTAGGCGCAATTTGCAGGCGGTTTCTAGAAGAATTTGGCGTGAAGATCGGCGGCTATGTTACCCAGATCGGCGCGGAAACTGCGACGCTGAATGCTGATCTATCGCTTGAAGATCGTATTATACGGGCAGAAGCAAGCGATGTGCGCTGCCCGGACGAAGAGTCTACTGAGCGAATGCACGAGGCAATTCGTCAGGCGAAGATTGCTAAAGATACCTTGGGCGGCGTGATGGAAATTGTCGCCATTGGCGTACCACCGGGGCTTGGCTCACACGTTCATTATGATCGCCGGTTGGATGCGCGTATCGTTGGCGCAATGGTCAGCGTGCATGCGATGAAAGGCGCAGAAATTGGCCCGGCATTTGAGAATGCGGGCAAGCCCGGATCGCAAGTGCATGATGTCATCGCGCTGCGCGATGATGGGCAGATCATCCGTACCACCAATCGCGCTGGAGGCATGGAAGGGGGTATCACTACTGGCGAGCCGATCATTGCGCGGGTGGCGATGAAGCCAATTTCAACGTTGATGCGCGGCATTGGTTCGGTGAATCTGGCAAGCGGCGCGGAGGAATCTACCGTTTACGAGCGCAGCGACTTCTGTGCTGTGCCGCGCGCGGTGCCGATTCTGGAGGCGATGCTGGCTTTTGTGCTGGCAGAAGCGCTCATCGAAAAATTAGGCGGAGACAGCATTTCTGAAATGCGCCCGCGCTTTGAAAGCCTGCGCCGCGCGAATCTTTCTGACTTGATGATGGACAATGTGGAGTGGCGTTTTGGCTATCCCGTCTGAAAATCTCGTGATTGCCGGATTCATGGGGACGGGTAAATCTACCATTGGCAAAAAGATTGCCGCCAAACTCAACCGTGTATTTATTGATACGGATGTTGAAATTGAAAGACGCGCTGGCATGAGTATCCCTGAAATTTTCAAGGCGCAGGGAGAAGCTGCTTTTCGGGCGATGGAGACGGCGCTGGCGCGTGAGCTTTCAACCCGTGAGAAGCTGATAATTTCAACGGGCGGCGGCATGCTGATGAATGAGGAAAACCGTGCGCTGCTTAGCTCCAACGGGTTTGTTGTGTGCCTCGTTGCCAGCCCAGAGGCACTGGAAAAGCGGCTTCAGGGTGCGCGTGGAAGGCCGCTTGCAGCCCAATGGCGAGAGCTTTATGAGAAGCGTCGTCCAATTTATGAAGCGCTGCCCGTACATATTGACACCAGTGATCGCACGCCGGCAGTCGTAATACAGGAGATTTTGCAGCGATGGTCGTCCTCCCTGTAGCCAGCCCTGACGGGCAATATGACATCCAAATAGAATCGGGATTGCTGCGCGAACTGCCCCGGCGGCAGGCCGAATTTGGCTTGACGGCGCCTTCTGTGCTGGCGGCAAACACTGTTGTTGGCGGCCTGTACGGCAATCACCTTGCCAGTGTGATGACCAGCACTACATTGGTGACTTTCCCTGAGGGTGAGGCTTATAAAAATCTGCAAACGGTTGCGCAGCTCTATCCTAAATTTGTACGCGCCGGGTTAGATCGCAGCGGCACAGTGATCGCGCTGGGCGGCGGCGTTACCGGCGACATGGCGGGCTTTGCCGCAGCAACCTATATGCGCGGCGTGCGGTTAGTCCAAATTCCGACAACGCTGCTTTCAATGGTGGATTCCAGTGTCGGCGGCAAAGTGGGCGTTGATCTGCCGGAAGGGAAAAATCTTGTCGGCGCATTCAAGCAGCCCGCGATGGTCTTGATCGATCCGTCCGTGCTGGAAACGCTGCCAGAGCGCGAGATACGCTGCGGTATGGCCGAGCTGATCAAGCACGGATTGATTGCGCGAGCCGATTTGCTGGAACGCGCATTGCAGCTTCATACGCCGCCAAACTGGCTCAATGATCACAGCCTGAATCCGCGCGCTTATTTTGAGGGGTTGGCGAACCTGATTCCCGATGCGATACAGGTTAAAATTGATATTGTGCAGGCTGACCCGTATGAACATGACATACGCGCCTATTTGAATCTAGGGCACACCTTCGGACATGCCATTGAGCAGGTGTCTGGCTATGCGTGGCCGCATGGTGAGGCTGTCGGTGCTGGGTTGATGGCGGCGGCGCTGCTTTCGCGCCGGTTGGGGCTTTGTGATGATGCTGTAGTACAGCTCACCCGCGATGCGCTTCGCGCCGTCTCGCTTCCTGAACGTATTCCCGGCTTCGATCCGGACTCGGTTTTTGCGGCCATGGCGACGGATAAGAAGTGGCGTGAAGGACGGCCGCGGTTTGTTCTGCTGCGGGGCATTGGCGAACCGGAGCTTGTAGAAGATGTCAGCCGGCAGGATGTGCTGGCGGTTCTGACGAGCCTGTGTGATGGATAAAGGATTAGAGGATGGCAGACACACCGCACCGCGCAATTTTGCTGCTGCATGGCCCGAACCTGAATATGCTAGGGCAGCGCCAACCGCAGATCTATGGCACGACCACGCTCGATGAAATTAACGAACGTGTGATTACCCGTGCGCAGGCATTCGGCGTGCAGGTCACCGCGCTGCAATCCAATCATGAAGGGCAGCTCATTGACTGGATGCAGCAGTATGGCCCGGAAATAGACGGTATTCTCATCAATGCTGGCGCGTATACACATACCTCAATAGCCTTGCGGGATGCTATTTCCGGGTTAAGTAAGCCGGTTGTTGAGATACATCTTTCAAATATCCATGCCCGCGAGCCATTTCGCCATCATTCGATGATCGCGTCGGTATGCGTGGGGCAGGTTGCTGGCTTTGGCTGGCGAAGTTATTTGCTGGCGCTGGATGGGCTTCTGGGGCATCTCGGCATATCATCCGAAGGTTGATTTTAAGAGATGTTTGATGGGTTCTGCCGCAAGTTTGCTAAAATCAATGCAAAGATAGCCCGGTAAAATCGGGAAGGCGCAGGCTATGGTAACACGCGAAAGCGTCCTGAAAAGCATCGGAGACCAGCAGGTAGAGTTCGTGGTGTTATGGTTCACGGACATCACCGGGAACGTCAAAAGCGTGACGGTTCCGGCATCACGGTTAGAAGACATCATTGATTTTGGGCTGCACTTTGACGGCTCGTCTGTAGAAGGGTTTTCCCGCGTTGCTGAAAGCGATATGGTGCTGTTTCCAGACCTTAGCACGTTCATCGTATTTCCATGGGATCCCACAGCCGAGAAAACAGCGCGACTCATCTGCACAGTACATACCCCGGACGGCGCGCCCTTCATTGGTGATCCGCGCGGCGTGCTTGCGAAGATGCTCAATGAGGTGAAGGCGTTGGGCTACCGCTTTAAGACCGGCATGGAGCTTGAATATTACCTGTTCAGGCAGTCCAAAGATTCTTTGCTGCCGCTGAAACCGTATGATGAAGCCAGCTATTTTGATATTTCCAATGATTTTGGCTCGTCTATCCGCCGTAAATTTATGCAGACGCTGCAAGCGACGGGGATTCGCGTTGATTCATCGCATCATGAAATTGGCTCCGGCCAATATGAGATCGATCTCGATTATGCTGAAGCGATGGTGAGTGCCGATCAAGTGCTCACTGCCCGCGTAGCTTTACGCACGGTTGCCCAGCGCAATGATCTACATTGTACATTTATGCCGCGCCCCTCTGCGGATTTACCGGGATCGGGCATGCATACCCATCAGAGCCTCCACCATCTGGAAACCGATGTGAATGTGTTTTCAGATCCGGATCATGAATACGGCCTTTCAGAAACAGCGCGTTATTTCCTTGCAGGGCAGTTATATCATGCCCGCGCCATGTGTGCGGTGCTGGCACCCCTTGTAAATTCGTACAAACGTTTACTGGTGAGTTTTGAAGCGCCGCTGTACGTGTCATGGGCGCATGTGAATCGCGCGGGTGCTGCTTTGATACGCATCCCTCATATCAAACCGGGTAGAGAATCGCATACTCGCCTTGAACTGCGCTGCCCTGATCCCAGCGCGAATCCATATCTAGCGATTGCCGTGATGCTGGCGGCGGGGATAGATGGTATTCGCCAGAAGATGCCGCTGCCAGAAGCGATGGAAGATACTGTGCTGCGCCGTGAGCGTTCGCGGATGCGGCAGGTGGAAATGCTTCCCAAATCGCTGGATGAGGCATTGGACGCGCTCGCTCAGGATGATGTGATCCTCAAGGCATTAGGCCCGTATGTTGCAGATCGTTACCTTGCGGCGAAAACGCAAGAACTGGAAGAATATCATCGGCAGATCACGCCGTGGGAACTGAATCGCTACCTGAGCCGATTCTAAGATGCCGGGGCTTGGCTGAGTAAACTATGAACGCGAAGCAGCGCCTCATCAGCAGCGGAAGTTTCTAGCACAACAGAGAAACTGGCGTTAGAAGGGCTTTGCGAAAGAGCCAACAGTTGCAGCCCTTCTAACGCCAGCAAGATATCCGCCACAGTGCTGCGGGACTCGTTCATCTGCGAACCGATCACCGTGAGGATAGTGACTGGGTAATGCGTCCAACTGGATAGCTCGCCATTATGAATACGACTCTCAATGGAGCTGTCGAGCGCGTGGAGCGCATCAGGCCCGGCGCTGGTTGGAATGAGGAAGCCGATAAAGCTTTGCCACGCTGATTGAGAGGTGAATACAACTTCAGCGTGGATTCCGGCTACATCGAACAGCGTATCATCAACCAGATTCATGACCGCATGCAGCGCACCATTATGAGAGGCAAACAATCCCAGCCCGTTAATACGGGTGACGGCTTTTAGTTGTGGCGCACTCTCTACCATTTCGCCAACGGTTGTTCCGGCGCTTTGTGGTTTGAAAACATTGCGCACGCGAAGCGAAATGCGCCGATCTTGCAGCGGCGCGATCATGCGGGCATGCAGCAGCCGCGCCCCGAAGTAGGCAAGTTCCGCGGTTTCATTGTAGGAAAGACGGGGAATAACCCGCGCATCTTCCACGTCTCGAGGATCAGCCGTCATCATGCCGTCAACGTCCGTCCAGATCCATACTTCCTGCGCATCGGTGCAGGCCGCCAGAATGGAAGCTGTATAGTCGCTTCCCCCGCGCCCAAGCGTGGTTGGCGTTCCGGTTGTTGTGGCGCCGATGAAACCGGTGATAACCGGCAGAATCTTGCGCTCCAGCATGGGCGCAAGCATTTCATTAATGCGCTCACGGGTTAACGGTAAGTTAGGTGTTGCGTTACCGTATACGTTATCTGTAATCACAATGTCGGTGGCATCAATGGCGACGCCCCGCAGGCCGTTCTGGCGCAGCAGTGCTGCTACAATACGCGCTGCCAGCCGTTCACCCACGCCAATAATCGCGTCAATAGCTTCGGGGCGTGGAGATGAAGTTTCGCTGTCTGCTAATGCCTGACAGGTATCTAGCATATCAAATAATAAACGGTCAATATCGGCCTGGAGGGCGGCTTGCTCGTTGCTGCCGAGGGGTAGATGCTCAATTAACGCGAGGTGGCGTGTTCGTAGAGTGCCGACAATACGGCGATAGCCGCGGCGATTCCCAAGCTGCGCCAAACGAGCAGCTTCCAATAAAGCATCAGTCACGCCTTCTAGCGCCGATACCACCAGCAGTAATCTTTCCCACCGCTCTTGCTCAAACAAGACGATACTCAAGAGTTGGGTAAGCCCTGTTGTCATTCCTACTGAGTTACCGCCAAATTTCATGACCAGCGTGGGCATGTAATTCGTCCATAATAAACGACAAACGCGAGAACTCGCTCGCGCCGTGATAATCCCTCTATGCTGCTGAGGGAGTGAAATGAAACTAGCATTTTGAGCGAAATTTGTCAATACTTTGGGGACGCTTGGATTGTGATATAGTTCCGAAGCTGTAACAGGTAGTACCTTTTATAAAGGCAGTGTCTGTTATAGTGAAGATGAGGGATTGATTCATCATCCTTGTTTTACGTTCGTGCTTTTGAAGCATAATCAGGTAACTCAATGACAGAACTTATTCTCGAAGCGAAGCAACTGGTCGCTGGAGTGAGATTTAACAAGGTCGGTAAGCTTTATCACTTTGATTACGCCGAATATGCCGCTTTGCAGGTGGGCGATTATGTTATCGTAGAAACCACGCGCGGGCGGCAGATGGGGCAGGTGATGAGTTTTAAGCCTGTCGAAGACACTGAACGCGACTTAAAACCCATCATGCGGGTTGCTAGCCCCCGCGATCTGGTGCTGCGCCAATATTGGGAAGGGCAGCAATCTGAAGTGCTGGAAACAGCGAAGAAACGCGCCACAGAACTTGGTGGCTACGGGGGTGTGAAATTTATCGCCGCCATGTACAACTACGATGGCACACTGCTGACGGTGTTGTATACCACCGAAGATAAGCCAAATATGAACCGGCTGTGGAACGAATTGAATAAAGTGTACCCCGCGCAGATTGAACTGCGGCAAATCGGCCCGCGTGATGTGGCGAAGCTGTTGGGCGGCTACGGGGCGTGTGGTGAACTACGCTGCTGCAGCACATTCCTAACGGATTTTAGCCCGGTATCTATTAAGATGGCGAAGGCGCAGGGGATTTCGCTCAATCCCACTGAAATTACCGGTATGTGCGGGCGGTTACGCTGCTGCCTTGTTTATGAATATGAGCAGTATGTTGAAGCGCGGCAAAAGCTGCCGAAGAAGAATAAGCGGATCGGCACACCGCATGGCGAGGGTAAAGTTGTGGACGTTCTGCCCTTACAGGATGCCGTAGTCGCTCTAGTGGAAGACTCGTATTACACCTTGAAGCGCGAAGAAATTACGCCGCTGGAAGAGTTTGAGGCGCTGGCGAAGAAAGCCAAGGAACCGTGTAACAAGCATGGCGATGGCCCTTGTGAATGTGGGGCAAAGCCGGGCAAAGCCGCCAGCGCCGAAGTAGCATCGGGCGCGGAAGAAAATGCGACAGCACCCGATGAATCTGCTGATGATGAATAGAACAGGCATGTTGGACGATGACTACAGACTATGTTGAGCAAGCCCTCAATTTACGTGAGAAGCTGATCGAGCGCAGGCGGGATTTTCATCGCCATCCTGAGCTGGCTTTTGAGGAAAATCGCACGGCGAGTATTGTTGCCAGCACGCTTTCCGAACTTGGGCTGGAAGTACAGACCGGTGTAGGGAAAACTGGCGTCGTGGGTATTCTTGAAGGCGATCAACCCGGCCCTACAATACTAGTTCGTGCAGATATGGATGCGCTGCCTATTCGCGAAGAGACGGGCGCGGCATATGCCAGTGAAACGCCGGGCAAAATGCATGCTTGCGGCCATGATGGGCATACCTCGATTGCGCTGGGGGTTGCTGAACTGCTCACCCCGCTGCGAGACAAGATTCACGGGCGCGTTAAATTTGTCTTTCAGCCCGCCGAAGAAATTGGCAAAGGCGCAAATGCAATGGTTGCCGACGGCGTGATGAATGACCCCGCGCCAGATGTGTCAGTTGGCCTTCACCTCTGGAACAGCCTGCCTGTTGGCTATGTGGGGATGGCAGAAGGGCCGGTGATGGCCGGCGCGCTTACCTTTAATATCACGATTCGGGGAAAAGGCGGCCACGCTGCTTCCCCGCAATTCACGATTGATCCAGTGGTGTGCGCTGCGCAAATCGTCACCGCGTTTCAGAGCATCGTCAGCCGCAATACGGATCCTTTTGAGAGTGCGGTTGTCAGCGTCACACAGATAAATGCTGGCGAGGCATATAACGTGATCCCGCAGTTTGCAGAACTAAAAGGGACGGTACGGTATTTCCGCGAGGATGTATCTGAACTCGTGACACGGCGGATGAAACAGATCGCTGAACATATTGCCGCGGCGATGGAATGTGTTGCGGAAATCGAATTTAGCTCGATGACTCAGCCCGTGGTGAATAACGGACGGGTGCGCGAACGATTACTGCCAGTTTTTGAGAATATCGTTGAACAGGGAAAGATCGACGCAATTCGCACGATGGGGGCGGAAGACGTCGGTGTTTTTATGAATGACGTGCCGGGGGTGTATTTTTTTGTCGGCGCTAAAGATGAAACCGCCGATCACTATTACCCACATCATCATCCCCGATTTACAATTGATGAAGAGGCGCTGCCTCTGGGATTAGCACTGTTGACATCGGCAGTCGCAGAATACGTGCTGCCTCAGGCCGACTGATGCCTCAGCGCTCGATTTTTCGCTGGAAGGAAGGCCGCGGTTGGCTGGTCATAGCCAGTGGCGCTTCTACCGAGGTTCGGGGCATGGCGCTGAACCGGCTTGCCGCCGATGGCGCTGTTGCCTGTGTTGCGCCGGGGCAAGATAGCTCATTTGCCGATATCATTCTGGACGATTTTGCCGATCTTGGCGCGCCATCAGGGTATGTGATCGATCTTCAGAGTGAAGATGACGACACACTGTTAAACCGATTAGGAGAAGCCGGCCTGATTGTGATCAATGGGGATGCGCCGCCCTCAGCATTACGGTCTGAACTAGTGGGCGCTGCGATGGATGGGATCGCGCAGGCCTATGAGCATGGCGCAATTATTCTTGCCGAAGGCAATGCCGGGATAGTTTTTGGTTTGCAGCTTTATGATCGCGATGAAATAACAGGATTTAACTGGCTGGAAAACACGATCATTCTGCCGGGCATAGAGGTTGAAGGCGTTGAAGCATTTGCTAATCATGCATTAGTGGAATATCCAGATCGTTTAGCGATCATGATTGGCGATCAATCGGCGCTGGCTTTTGGTGGTGATGGGCAGATCGAAACATGGGGCCTTCAGCAAGTAACATTGCGCATGGGGCCAGCGTTTGGGCAGAACTCCGAAGGGTAAATTAAGATGCCAGTGACTATTCTGGTTGGCGCGCAGTGGGGTGATGAGGGAAAAGGGCGGGTTGCAGACTGGTTAGCGGCCAGTTCCGATGTCGTTGCGCGGTATGCGGGCGGCGATAATGCCGGGCATACGGTCGTCGTTGGTGAGCAGGTGACCAAGTTGCGGCTCATGCCGTCAGGAATATTGCAAGATCATGTGACCTGCGTGCTGGGCAATGGGCAGGTGGTTAACCCGATCTCTCTGTTGAAAGAGATGGACGATCTTGCAGCGGTTGGTATTGATGTATCGCCGCGCCGCGTAATCTTGAGTACTCGCGCACATATTATTACCCCGGCGCATATCGCGCTGGACAAAGCCGATGAGGCCGCCCGTGGTAAATCCGCGATCGGTACCACGCAACGTGGTATTGGCCCTGCATATATGGATAAAACCGGGCGTACTGGCATTCGCGCGGGGCAAATGGAGGACGTTGAGCAGTTTGCCGAATCGCTGTATCAGCATATCCGCGCCGCTAACGAAAAGCTGGCTCATCTGGGCGCACAGCCATTAAATCCGCAGGATGCGGCACAAGAGTATCTTGATGCCGCGGTTCGCCTGCGCCCCTATTTAAAAGATACTGCTCTATTTGTGAACAGCCGCCTCAAAGAAGGGGGGCGCGTGCTTTGCGAAGGCGCGCAGGGAAGCCTACTCGATCTTGATCATGGCGATTATCCGTTCGTCACCAGTTCTTCGCCTACCGCGGGTGGGGCGTTAACCGGTCTTGGTTTCGGGCCGATGAGTGTGGATCGCGTGGTAGGTGTTGCCAAGGCCTATGCAACGCGCGTAGGCTCTGGCCCGATGCCTACCGAGCTTGACGACGAGATCGCAGATCGTTTACGCGGTACGGGTGAGAATTTCTGGGATGAGTATGGCACCGTCACTCGTCGCCCGCGTCGCTGCGGTTGGTTCGATGCCGTGATGCTGCGTTATACCGCGATGATCAACGGTTTTACTGAATTGATCCTCACCAAGCTGGATATTCTGACCGGATTGGAATCGATTCGTGTAGCGGTAGCCTATGAATTAGATGGACAGCGTATTACGGAACCACCCAGTCAGATTGAAGAATTGGAACGTGTAGAGCCAGTTTACGAGTCGTTTGCCGGGTGGACAGAACCAATTGGAGGGGCGCGAAGGGCGGCAGATTTACCAGAAGCCACGCTGATCTATGTGAAGCGCCTTGAAGCATTGGTTGGTGTGCCGATACGCACACTTAGCGTAGGGCCGGAACGCGATCAGCTTGTAGAGCTTGGGTCTTAAAGATTATGGAAAGCGGCACTTATGCCTTTCAGATGGATGCGCCAGTTGCTTATCCACCGCGGCGGGTTGTGTCGCTAGTACCAAGCACAACTGAATCGCTGTTCGATCTTGGAGTGGGAGATCGTCTAGTAGGTATTACCGATTATTGTGTATATCCGCAGGCACAAACGGCGCGCTTACCGCACATCGGTGGCACGAAGAACCCTGATATTGAGCGCATCATTTCCTTGAATCCTGATCTTGTGATTGCTAATCAGGAAGAGAATCGGCGTGAAGATGTAGAAAAGCTGCGCGACGCTGGCATCCCCGTTTGGGTAACATTCCCAAAGACGGTACGCGAATCGCTCAATCTACTGTGGGCGATCATGGAAGTGTTTGACGAAGCAAGCATGGTTGAGCGTGTGCGGGCTATAGAATGGACATGTGACTGGTTGGAGCGATTGGCGGAACAGCGTGAGGGAAATGAACTCAGAGTGTTTGCGCCTATCTGGTTTGATCCCTTGATGACCTTCAATCGTGATACTTACATGCATGATTTGCTGCGTGTTTGCGGGGCAGCGAATGTCTTTGCGAGTCGAGAACGGCATTATCCGCTGGCAGCAGATTTAGGTCAGGCCGAGCCGCTTGCGCCAGACGATCCTAAAATTAAAGATCGCGATATACGCTACCCACGAATAACTCTTGATGAAATGATTAATGCTCAACCTGATATAATATTATTACCAGATGAGCCATTTGCCTTTGATGAAACCCATCGCGAGCAGTTTCTTGCGTTGGATATCCCTGCTGCTCGCAGCGGGCGCGTTCATCTTATGGATGGGTCGCTGCTGACGTGGCATGGTACACGGATTGCCCACGCCTTTCAGGATCTGCCATCGTTGCCTTACTAAGGAATCATAGACCTGATGGAAACAGCTGACCTTTTTGCTACATTACGTGACGTAAT
>DAOTUZ010000019.1:0-14038 GCA_034437295.1 Anaerolineae bacterium
CCTCATTGTGACGACATAGATTAATGCTTCATGCTAGAAAGCACCCTATTTGTGATGTTAAGCTAGCGTTTGGCATTTTTCGTTGTTTTATCGTCATGCCCTAGCTCTGCAACTTGCCGAACTAAAGTGAGCGCAGCCAGCCCAAGGGTTATCAGATCGCCTGTTTTTGGTGATGAGGGTTGTCCGATAACGCGAACATCTTCTTCAGCAGTACGAGTAAAGAAATAAGCAGAAAGCAGGCCAAACAGCAGCCCAATAATCCCGCCAATCGCATAATAGCGAGTCTTCCAAGTAGACGAAGGCGTTATTGGTGTACGAACAACTACTTCAGGATTGATCGTTCTTTCATTTGAGGTTATACGTGCCATCAGAGAAGTTCCTCTCGTTTCTTCTTACGGTTAAAAGCATTGTTCAACCACATTTCTAACGGCGCTGTTTTTGCGCTAAAGTTTGTGGCTTGCTGATTGATGACATCCGAAGTATCAACAATTTTATCACGCGCCGTGATAGTTAATTCTTCCGCTTTTCGCATGGGGCTGTGGATAATATGATTTAGTCGTCCCATTCCGTATATGCCGGCAACCATTATCAGCACTAGCACAAAGGTCAGGATAACCATCGGGCAAATCATAAGAACCGTCACTAACAAATTTGCGCTGAGATTTGTGCGGGGAACAAAGGCGGCGATAAGTGTTAGCGCCAGCAGCCCGGCGAAACCAAGAACGAACGGCAGCAGTATTTCCAACCGGTAGGTACGCCGAATCTGCTTTTGAGTTTGTGCCAACCGCTCTTCTCGTGTTGGTCGCATGCTCTGACCTTCCCTCACAGCCAAACAACAGGTAACATTCATTGTACAGATAACCGGAAAGACTAACAACGGAGTGAGCCATGACCAATCTACATCTTGATGGGGAAGTACATGCCGCGCTCGCAGAAAACAGGCCGGTTGTAGCACTAGAGAGCACCTTGATTACCCACGGGCTACCCTACCCGGATAACGTTAATACGGCATTGGCAATGGAAAAAGCAGTCCGCGAAGGTGGCGCAACCCCCGCAACTATTGCTGTTATCGACGGCGAAATTCGCGTTGGGCTAAGCACATCAGAGATTGAGCAGCTTGCCCACGCCGCAAATGTACGCAAATGCAGCCGCCGCGACATCGCTATTGCAGTTGCCAGAGGGGAAACCGCCGCAACCACTGTCGCTGGAACTATGATCGTTGCGGGAATGGCTGGTATCCGCATTTTTGCTACCGGTGGTATTGGCGGGGTACATCGCGGGCATCCATTTGATGTGTCAGCAGACCTAATTGAGCTAGGACGTACACCTGTAGCCGTAGTGTGCAGCGGCGCAAAATCCATTCTAGACCTGCCACTGACAATGGAAGTACTCGAAACACATGGCGTCCCGGTCATTGGCTACCAAACGGACACCCTGCCGGCATTTTATGCCCGAAGCAGCGGACTACCGGTTGATATTAGAGTAGAAACACCTGAAGAAGCTGCTGCGATCATCATTTCAGCTGGTCGGCTAAAAATGAAACATGGCATTCTTATCGGTGTGCCAGTACCCAACGATGATGAGCTTGACGCTACAATCGCTGAACAGATCATTGAACAGGCCACAGCAGATGCTGAGGCACAAGGCGTAACCGGCAAATCAGTTACTCCGTTCGTGCTGGCGCGCGTTGCAGAGTTAAGTGGTGGTAAATCGCGAGAAGCAAACACCTCTCTGCTGGTCAATAACGCGCGAACTGCAGGGGCAATTGCCCGCGCATTAGCCATCAATGAGGATGATCTCGATGAAATTGACCGGGACATATAGAAGTTCATCATTTCAGTGTGATATTAAGTACGGTTGAAGTTTCAGATCGTATATAAATGCCCTGATAGTTGCCGCTACGGGCAAAATTAGGCGTGACACTGTTATAATCTTTATTCTGTTCGGCATATATGGGAAGCAGTGACAGATGCGGATTCGCATCGAAGGCAAAACACCCCTCAGCGGGAAAATCCATCCGTCAGGTAATTCAAATTCCGCGCAGGCACTGGTCGCAGCTGCCTTACTGAGCGATCAACCTATTACGCTGCGCAACTACCCCGATACGATCAGCGCCCGACGTATGGTGACTCATGCTCAAGAATTGGGGGCAGCCGCCGAATGGTCTGATAAAAGCACGGTCATCATCACAGCCAACCAACTAACCCGGCGTACGCTGGATCAAAACGAAACCGATTCCTCAGTTGGCACTTTGCTGTTCGTTGCTCCACTTGTGTGCCGCCGTGGATATGCCCGTCTTGAACTCGATTACCCCTTAAATCGCATTCGCACCCATCTAGACGCGCTGCGCGATCTGGGAATTGATGTGCTGGTAAGCAGCGGCGCGGTAGATTTGAAATCCAGCACATGGGAGCAAAAAGACATTCTACTCACGCAAACCAGCGTCACAGCAACCGCTATCGTGATGATGCTGGCTGCATATTTAGGTAAAGAAACGACTATTCGAAACGCAGCCAGCGAACCCCATATCGAGGATCTAGGCGGCCTACTAAACGATATGGGCGCAAGAGTCGCAGGGCTTGGTTCAAATGTCCTGATCGTATATGGGGCAGAATTGCATAACAGCGCCAGCTATACCGTAGGCTATGATCATATTGAGGCCGCTAGTATCGCCGCTGTTTGTGCTGTCACCGGTGGACGCGCGCAAATTGAAGGGGTACAGCCCAAACATATGCGGCTCATCTCCCGCATCTTCTGGCGATTAGGCATAAACTTCGATCTTGATGATGGTACGCTCTATGTACCGAAACATGAAAATCTGATCGTTTCCAACCGTGAAGAAGATGTAGATGCTTCCATTGAAACTGCGCCGTGGCCGGGCTTCCCATCCGATCTAGTGGCGGTTGCTACGGTTGTCGCCACGCAAGCACGGGGTACTTCCCTTATTCACGAAAAGCTGTTCAGCAATCGTCTGTTATTTGTGGATAAGCTGAAAGCAATGGGCGCACAAATTGTATTGTGCGATCCCCATCGCGCGATCGTGGTCGGCCCTACCCCGCTGCGCGGCACTTATATGGATACACCAGATATTCGCGCTGGAATGGGAATGCTGGCCGCAGCTCTCATCGCAGATCGCACAACGGTGATTGATAACGCGCAGGTGCTGGATTACAGCTTCAGTAATATTCTCGAAAAACTAACATCGCTTAACGCAAAAATCGCCATCGAACATGATTGAAACTCACACGCTGCAAATCGGGGCGTTATTGATGCGGTATCGCGCCACGCCAAAGCTAGATTATGAATCGATTCCGATTCTGGCCTTGCATGGTTGGGGCGCATCCAGTGAATTGATGCTGCCAGTCCTTGAACGGCTAGAACGATTGGGCTATGCTGCATTCGCGCCGGACTTGCCCGGTTTTGGCGAAAGCTCCATCCCTCCAGCCAGTTGGTCGGTATTTGACTATGCGAACCTAATTGTGCAACTGCTGGATGCGCTCTCGCTTCCGCATGTGCATTTGATCGGTCACTCATTTGGCGGGCGGTTAGGGCTAATTCTTGGCGCTGACTATGCGAATCGCATCAAACAACTCGTATTAGTGGACAGCGCGGGTGTGCCTAACAAATCACCATTTCATGTACAAGCCCGCCTCAAGGCATACAGAACTACCCGCCGCGCCTTAAACAGTATCGGCGCAAAAGATACGGCTGAAAGTTTGAGCACATGGTATCGTGAACGTTACGGGTCAGCCGATTACAAGAATGCCGGTGCGCTGCGCGAGATATTTGTGCGCGTTGTCAATGAAAACCTGCTGCCCTATGCAGAACGTGTTAGCCGCCCAACACTGCTAATCTGGGGCAGTGAAGATGCAGATACACCACTCTGGCAGGGGCAAATGCTGGAGAAAACTATTTCCGATGCCGGGCTGGTCACCTTGAATGGCGCCGGTCACTATAGTTATCTGGAACGCATTGACGAATTCATGGCTATCATCAATCATTTTTTCAAAGCTGCGACATGATGCAAATTCTGATCATTTTGCTAATCACCATTTGGGCAGTTGGCACTTGCTACCGGCTCTATTTGCTCGCCCGCTTCTACCAGATTGAAGAATATAAATCCGGGCGCTTCATTCGCTGGCTCTTTCAAAGCCGTCAGCGTTATCTACCCACTCGCCCAGCAGTAGCAGCACTGCTTGGTGTTTTGTTCCAGCTCTTTTTTGCTGAAGGCGGCGTGTTTTTACCGATGGTCATTGGCCTAATAGCCGGACTAACAGCCATTTACCCACCCGCAAAAAATGAGGTCAAGAAGAAGTTCATCCCCACTGCACGGGCAAAGCGACTGCTGGTTGCCTCCTGTGCAATTGCATCGCTAGCAGCTTTCCTCTTGTTCCTCACCGCTTCAAAATTGCAGCATATCTCTGAGACCATCACTTTCGGAGCCATCACTGTGGGCGGAGCAGTAATCTTCCTACTCGCCCCTTTCTGGCTGATGATTGGAAATATGCTGATGACGCCGGTTGAGGCCTTTCTAAGGCGGCGTTTTGTTAGTGCGGCGCGTAAGGTGCTTGAAGAAACTCGCCCGGTAGTCATCGGCATTACTGGCAGCTATGGTAAAACCACAACAAAGTCATTTGTCGCGCACATCCTTAATGGGCGGTATAAGACATATCCCACGCCCAAAAGCTATAACACGCTTATGGGAATTTGCCTCGCTGTTAACCGTGATCTGGCAAATGACCGCAGCATCGAATACTTCATCGCAGAGATGGGTGCTTATATTCCCGGCGAAATCAAACAAATTACGGAACTTACACATCCCACACAAGGCATTCTGGTTGAAATTGGCCCGCAGCATCTAGAGCGATTCGGCAGCATCGAAAATGTTGCCATTGCCAAATATGAGCTGATAAGCGCGCTACCTCCAGATGGTGTCGCCTATTTTAACTGGGATAACCCTCATGTTCGCGCCGCATATGAACGCGGCTATCCGCAAACGCGCATTGCCGTTTCGCGTCAGATCAATCTCGAAAGCGTACCAGCAAACGGCCCCCGATTCATTGCATCTAATGTTAAAGAAACACTTGAGGGACTCTCGTTTTTGGTTACCGACATCGAAACTAATGAAACCCAAGAATTCTTTGCCCCAATTCACGGACTCCATAATGTCACCAACTTGCTTTTGGCAAGTGCTGTCGCCGTGCACGAAGGCATGGCTTTGAAGGAAATAGCACGGAGAATTAGCACTTTACAACCCGCCGAAAGCAGGCTGGCAATACAGATAACGCAAACAGGTATTACGATCATCAACGACGCCTACAGTGCTAACCCGGTGGGCGCCTACAGCGCGCTCAATACGCTTAAACTGTATGAGCATGGCAGGCGGTTGCTAATTACGCCCGGTATGGTGGAGCTTGGCGAACTGATGGAATCGGAAAACCGCAGGTTAGGCGAAGCGGCAATTACTGCTGCAACCGATATTATTCTCGTTGGAGATCAACAAACAAAGGCTATTCAAGATGGGCTGCGCGCCGCCGAATTTCCTGCAGAACGTTGGCAGGTGGTTGAAACCTTAAATGATGCTATCGGATGGTATCAGCGCAACTTAAGCGCCGGAGATACCGTATTATTCCTGAATGATCTGCCCGACACCTACCTACACTGATTGATGGAACTTACACAAACCCTGATGCTGTCAATCGCCGTCGCGGCGATGGTTTGCGGCATTTTTCTAACTTTTATCCCATTCATCCCCGGCGCGGTAATCGTGTGGGGGATCGGTATTATCACTGCCTTTGCCGATCACTTTGATCGGATAACTGTGCTGGCGGCTATTATCATGACGGCCCTCATGATTGTGTGCGAAACCCGTGATTTCTGGCTTCCGATATTCGGCGTTAAAATGGCAGGTCTTTCCTGCCTAACTTCGATTGGCGCCATGATTGGTGGGGTGGTGGGCGTATTTGTAATTCCGCTGCCGATCGTCAACGCTCTCATTGGCAGCGTTATCGGGGCAGTGATTGTTGAATTATTCAGCGCACGGAAGATAATCCGTAGTGTAAAGGCAGGCACAACCGCCGCCACGATCTTTCTTATCAGCTATGTATTTGAACTGATTACGGTAGTTGCCATTTTCATTGTGTTTTTGCTGAGCATAGCACTCACGCAATAATTATTAGGAGCATCAATGAGCGCCAACCGCCGGCAAACATTAGGCGTAATATTCGGTGGACGCAGTGTTGAACATGATGTTTCGGTTGTAACCGGCCATCAAATCATGAATGCTTGCGATCCTGCACGTTACGATATTATCCCTCTGTATATTGACAGAGATGGACGGTGGTTCACCGGCGAACCACTGCGCGATTTAAAAAGCTTTGAGAAAGATATCCCTTCGCTGGCAGGCGTACAAAACGTCGTGCTTTCACCAGATGTGCGCCAGCACGGGCTGATCGTTAACCCGCTGCCCACCGGCTTATTTGCCAAAAGCCAATCGCTGCGATTGGATGCTGTCTTTCCTGCTGTTCATGGTTCACATGGTGAAGATGGTACGTTACAGGGATTATTTGAACTTGCCGATATTCCTTATGCCGGATGTGGCGTCATGGCTTCCGCAGTAGCTAACGACAAATGGATTTGCAAGCAGGTTTTACAACAAAACGGAGTACCCGTCGTTGAAGGATTACTGGTACACCGCCGCGACTGGGAAAGCGATCCCGATTCGATTGTGACGAAGATACTGAACACTTTCGACTTTCCAGTATTCATCAAACCGGATACGCTTGGTTCCAGCATTGGAATTGGCCGTGCAGAAGACGAAAAGTTACTCAGAGCCTATATTGATGTCGCCACGCAACTTGATCGGCGCGTCATTATCGAAAAGGCTATCACGGCTTGCGTGGAGATCAACTGCGCTGTTCTTGGCGACAATCGCGCGGTGCGCGCATCAGTCCTAGAGCAACCGGTGTCATGGGAACAATTTCTGACATACGAAGAGAAGTATTTGCGCGGCGGCGAAGGCATGAAAAGCGCAGATCGTCTCATTCCCGCCCCACTAACACCGGAACTTACAGAACGCATTCAGCAAGTGGCATGTGACGCATTCAAGATCATTGATGGTCGGGGTACTGCCCGTATCGACTTTTTAGTACATCCTGATGAGGACGTATTCTATCTAAATGAGATCAATACAATGCCGGGATCACTGGCGTTGTATCTGTGGCGAGAGACAGGAATGAGCGCAGTTCAGGTTGTTGATGAACTGCTAACTCTAGCGCGTGAAGCTCAAGCGGAAAAACGACGCAGCACTTACAATTACAAGACCAATTTGATTGCGCTCACCGCTTCACGTGGCGTAAAAGGATTAAAGGGTGCAAAATCCACACGTTCGGACAGTTCATTGTGACTAAATTCGCGCTGCATGAGGGTCTAGCATAGAATTCTCTAATGAATCACTAAAACGCGAGAGGGAACTACGTTTGCATTTGAAACTTCGTATTTGCATTAGCTTACTCATCATTACAATAGCAGCAGCCTGTTCTCGCCAACCTGACGTGTTGGTTATGGCGGCAACTAGCACGCCACAGGGCGCTGTTGTACCCACTCGTGCCCCAACGCTGACTTCTGAAATAACAGCAACATTAGCGCCGACAGCTACGCATTCGCCTACAACTGAACCGACCTCTACTGATACAACGACACCGAGCGATACCGCTACACCGCCGATTGAATCTACTGTAACACTGACTGTTTCTACCTCAACACCGACTATTACCGCTACTAACGACGACATTGACGGGGATGGCTTAAGTTTTGAACAGGAACAAGCGGCAGGAACGAATCCAGAAATATCGGATACAGATTTGGACGGCCTATCCGATGGTGAAGAAATTGCCGAATGGAATACAAATCCGCTGGAGATTGATACAGATGGCGACTTATTAAGCGACGGAGAAGAAACCACCGCCTACGGCACCGACCCCACGAATCGCGACACCGATGATGATCAGTTATTGGACGGTGACGAAGTTCAAATTTACGGCACTGATCCACTTAGTAATGATACGGATGGCGACACGCTGGTTGATCTGCTTGAAGTAGAACTGGGAACTGACCCAACCTTACTCGACACAGACGGGGATGGTCAACCCGATGGCGTTGATCAATCACCGTTGACAAATAATACCCAAACCAGCACGCCAACGGTCACGCCAATTCCGCTGACTGATACCAGCGGGTTGCGTTACCTGAATTCTACTGCCTTCACGCCCACTTTCCTGACCGGCGCAATTTCAGCGGGAGATACTGTTTCGGGCGCTATCACCAACGAGCAACCATTTGTGCTGTATTCACTTGAAACAACCCCGGGCACGAGTATTAACATTACGATGGATGGGGCAGCAGCCAATGGTAGTGATTTCTACCCGCGAATTGTCGTTATCGATCCGAAAGGGAGAGAAGTTGCGCGCACCTCTGATTATAGCGTTGCCTCACGGGCTGTGATTGAGGGATTAATGCTATCCGAGGCTGGAACATACGTGATTGCTGCCTCGCGGGTGGGGGGACAATTCGGTTATACCTATGGGGATTTCGAATTGGCGATAGAAACTGCTGTAGAAGGGCAAAGTCAGACAGGTATTCTCAGCCAACCAATCAACTATGGCAATGAAGTGACCGGCGAAATTGATGATAATGTCAATGAACACATTTATACACTGCACGGGCGTGAAGGCGACACAATTACCATAAGTATGAACACCGTGTCGGGCGATCTTGATCCGCGCCTGATGCTTACAGATAATCTCGGAAACCCGTTAGTCATGCGTGATGACGATTACGAAGCGCTGTCATTTAACAGCATGGTTGACGGTTATGTCCTTCCGCATTCAGGATATTACTCGGTCGTGGCAACACGATATGAATCAAGAAATGCCCTTGAGGGAACGTACAGCCTCTTGATTGAACTTAACTCACAACTTCCCTCTGGCGAGGCTCATCAAATTGAGGCCCCATTAGATTTCATTAATTCGATAGCGCTCCGTACAGACCTTGAATACTATGCGGAGTTCTCAGCGGGCGATGCGGTTGATGACGACAAGAATGAAGTTCGGTTAGATACGCTGCTAACTTTCTATCTTCCGCCACTTGAAGAAACGTTTGAACTAAGCGCCGCAAGACTACATCTTGAGCCATGTCTCGAACGCAATCAAGGCTTTGCTGCGCTAGGTGAGCTTTCAATATTGGAAGATGCTTATGGTTCGTTATCCGACGACCATGATTTTACGCGGCCTGCTGCTGGCTCAAGCCTGATTTCGCAAACTTCATCATGCAGCGCGGTAGATCTTACAGATGTGGTTCGAGATGCTTACAACGCGGGGCAATCCACTTTGCAGATTCGCCTAACTTTCCGAACACCAACGCTCAACGGACAACCTGATAGCGTGGTCTTTACGCCCCAGTTGATCCTTGAACCTGCTGAATGAAGCGATACCCGATTCCATATTCGCTTTGAATATAGGTCGGATTTTTGATGTCTGGCTCAATTTTACGACGCAGGTGTGATACATAAATGCGCGGGTAGTGGTGTTCGCGCGTATACTCGAATCCCCAAACCTGCTCCAGCAGATGCTGAAACGTAAGCACAACGCCAGGGTGCTGTACCAGCAGTGCCAGCAGTTTAAACTCTGTGGGCGTCAGGCGAATTTCACGGTCATGAATTCGCACTCGCCGCAGCGGAATATCTACATACAAATAGTCGTCCTGATAGGATGTTGGCAGATTTAGATTAGGATCATACGCATTGGCGCGACGCAGCAGCGCCCGAACCCGCGCAAGGAACTCGTTAGTACGAAGGGGTTTAATCATAAATTCATCTGCGCCGACATTGAGGCCTTGCACAATATCTTCTTCGCTAACCGCGTGCGCAGTAATCATCAAGATGGGCGCGTTCGAAACTTCACGAATACGCTGGCATACAGCACGCCCATCCATCAGGGGTAAGGCAATATCCAGCACAATTAGATCGGGGCGATGTGAATTAAACATCTGTAGGCCTTCAAGGCCATCGCGGGCAGTCATGACCTCATAGCCCTGCCCCTTCAAATCAAGCTGAAGCAGTCGTGAAAGAGATTTATCATCATCAACAACGAGAATATTCGCTGTCATTATTCTAAATCCTTACAGTCCGATGACTTGAACCGTATGATTATCGCCCACCTATTTTAGCATGCTGCTTAGAAGGATACGAAGAAAGATAAGATGCTCGATAAATGCTCGCTGTTGAGCCGCTGCTACTCAATATGTTATCCTAGCTGCACTTAGAAAGTTTAGGCAGCAGCGTGCCATATCAATCTAGCGGCGGACGCCGTAACAATGTACAACTTGGCGTGGGGCAGTCCATCTGGGCAGGCACACCACCGCCAGCTATTCCAGAACGTGTGCTGGACGGGATTCCCGGTTTTCTTGCGTGGTTGGCGCTGCTTTTGTGCATTGCCGCTGCCGTCGCTTTCCCCCGCACATTGCTGCTGGTTGCCGTCGCTTTTGCTGTGTATAACGCAATCCGCTTTGCTCTAGCAGGCATTGCCAACGTCATCGGCATGAAGCAAATCAAGAAGTGGGGACAAACTGATTGGTGCGAGTATTACCTCACCCATAAGACTGAAGCGGCACTTGAATGGGAAGAGGTAATGCATGTGGTTATCGTTCCTAATTACAAAGAACCTCTCCCCGTCCTTGCGCGAACGCTCGATAATCTCGCCTCCCAACATCAAGCCTACGAAAAAATCACGATTGTGCTGGCGATGGAAGCTGGCGAAGAAGGCTGTATTGAAAAAGCCGAGATTCTGCGAGCTAGCCACGCAAGTAAATTCAAGCATTTCTACTATACGGTGCATCCACGCGGCCTACCCGGCGAAATGCAGTGTAAATCGGCAAATCAAGCGTGGGCGGCGCGCTGGGCAAAACGCAAATTAGTAGATGAACTTGGCTACGACATTGACCATATCGTCGTTACGACGATGGATGCTGATACCCTATGGCATGAAGACCACTTTTATTGCCTGACCGCGCTGTTCGCGCTGAATCCAGATCGCGGGCTGCGATTCTGGCAAGCGCCAATCCGCTATCACGGCAATATATGGGAAATTAACCCCTTACTACGTATTGTTAACGCCTACTCCACAGCGTTGGAACTCGCATATCTTGCCGCGCCGTGGTGGAAACCGCTGCCAATGTCATCGTATTCACTCAGCCTACGGTTGCTGGATAACAGCGGCTATTGGGATGCCGATGTGATCGCTGATGAATGGCATATGTATATTAAAGCCTTCTTCGCTCGCGGCGGGGAAATTCAGCTTGAACGGATATTTCTCCCTTTTCTCGCTCAGGCTGTGACAGGAAACACGCTATGGGAAGCGCTGCGCAACCGCTACTTGCAAACATTGCGCCACGCATGGGGCAGTAAAGAAGTTGGTTATATGATCGCCAAAATGCTGGAACATCCAGAAATTGAGTTTGGACGTTCGTTCCGCCTACTGATACGCATTTCGCATGACATTTTACATGCCGGGCCGGGGTGGGTGATCATGACTGTTGGCTCGCAGCTTCCCTTCCTATTTCACCCCGAGCTTCTGCAAACTATGATCGCTGAAGGCTTCAGCAATCCAGTATTCGTCATGATCCAATTTGCTTTCCCGATCATTACCTTCTTAGGCATTGTATTCTGGTATCAGGATGTAATGGCACGACCACTCCGAATGCAAAAACAAACGCTCACAGATCGTATCTGGACGCTGCTCAGCTTTCCCGCATTGCCAATCTTGACGCTATTTCTGGTGGCGCTGCCCACGCTGCAAGCGCAAACACGGCTGTTAATCGGTGCGCCGCTGCAATTCCACGTATCGAAAAAGACATAAATCATTCAAGCAAAGAGTAAATGCCGCGCATACTTACGGTTGGCTTTCGCTGCAAATATGCTATAACCTAGCATCTTTCAGCCTTCTAGCATGGAGTTTCAGGATAAATGGCAAAAGTCGGATATATCGGCCTAGGCATTATGGGCAGCGCTATCGCCCGCAATCTGATGAAGGCTGGGCATGAGCTGGTCGTACACAACCGCAGCCAAGCGGTTGTGCAGCAGCTAATCAGCGAAGGCGCAACAGCCGCAAGTTCCCCTAAAGAAGTCGCGTCACAGGTAGATTTCGTCTTTACCAATTTGCCGGATACGCCAGATGTGGAACTGGTTGTGCTGGGTGAAAACGGGATTATTGAAGGAGCGCATGCAGGGCTGATCTACATTGATAATAGCACCATTAAGCCAGAAAGCGCCCGTATCATCTACGAACAATTGAAAGAGCGGGGAATTCAAGCGCTAGATGCGCCGGTCAGCGGCGGGGATGTTGGCGCTCGTAACGGCACGCTAACGATCATGGTTGGTGGCGACGAAGACGCCTTCAACCGCGCAGAGCCGCTGTTTCCAGCGATGGGCAAAGCATGGGTGCTTGTTGGCGAAGCTGGCGCGGGGCAAATTGCCAAAGTTTGCAATCAAATTATTGTCGGCGCGCAAATGGCGGCGCTGGCAGAAGCGCTGATCACCGCTCAAAAAGCGGGTGTTAATCCGATGCGTATGGTGGAAGCGATCAAGGGTGGCGCGGCACAAATGTGGACGTTAGACGTAAAGCCGCCGCGTCTGTTTGCCGGAAACCGGAATCCGGGGTTCAAAGCCTATATGCAGCACAAAGACCTAGGCATCATTATGGATACAGCGCGTACCTATGGTATTCCGCTGCCGGTAACAGCCGTGATCATGCAGCTCTACACGGCGATGCTGGAACAGGGCAATCGGGAACTGGATAACAGCGCACTAATCAGCGTCTACGAGTCACTTACGGGAATACACCTAGACGAGCCACTCCGTGAGTAGCGTATAATAGACACATCGCATGCAGTATCAGAGAAAAGATAAATAGCGCGTGAAAGAACGAGTTCAAAAGTTGATGGCGAGCGCCAATATTGGTTCACGCCGCGCTTCTGAGGAATTGATTGAACAGGGGCGTGTTCGTGTAAACGGGCAGGTCATCACACTTGGCGATAAGGCCGACCCTGAAACTGATATCATTGAGGTTGACGGCCAACGCCTGCGCTTCGACAAAATTAGCAAGCGCTATATTGCGCTTTACAAACCCAAAAACGTCGTTTCAACCAGCGAACCGCACGAGTCCGACAATCGTAAGACCATTTTCGATTTCGTACCCTCAAGCGAGCATATGTTTTCAATTGGCCGGTTAGATGCGGACAGCGAAGGACTGGTCGTTCTCACCAATGATGGCGATCTTGCCAACCAGCTAACCCACCCTAGCTATCGCCACACAAAAACGTATCTAGTGACAGTCCAGGGTGTGCCTTTACCAAAGACGATGGATCGCTGGCAGCGCGGCATAGAGCTGCAAGAGGACGATGGGCGAACAATACGTACTGCGCCCTGTGTCGTTCATATGGTCAAGAAGTCCGGCGCGGTCAGCGTGCTGCGGATCATTATGACCGAGGGTAAAAAGCGTCAAATTCGCCGTGTTGCCAATGCGCTTGGTCACCCTGTCGGCAAGTTAGTGCGTACCGATATTGGCAAGTTATCCATAGAGGGGCTAAAGCCCGGCGAATACCGCGATCTTGACGCTGAAGAAGTTGAGCTGCTCAGCACCCCTTCTCCTGAGTTCAAGGTATCACGCCGCCCCGCCCCACGTCCGCGCCGTGACGGCGACAGCAGCGATAGGCCGCGCCGCCCATCATCATCCACGCGATCCGGAGATTACAAACCGCGGGGTGATCGCGCTGAGGGAGACCGGCCACGTCGTAAACCAGACGGCGATTATGCCCCACGCCCGCGCCGTGATGGCGACAGCAGCGATAGACCGCGCCGCCCATCATCATCCACGCGATCCGGAGATTACAAACCGCGGGGTGATCGCGCTGAGGGAGACCGGCCACGTCGTAAACCAGACGGCGATTATGCCCCACGCCCGCGCCGTGACGGCGACAGCAGCGA
>DAOTUZ010000020.1:0-2949 GCA_034437295.1 Anaerolineae bacterium
CCATTATCTCCTCTTACCTCTTTTGAAGCGATTGCCCTGGAGTGCGCACAGTGCAATAAAAAGGACAGACGCGCCCGCCTGTCTCTTTTAGAGGTTATTTATGCTGTCTTAGGACGCTGCATTTTCACGGCGGCGAAAATGGTTGCGCCGTGGCCGCCGGTCAGCTTGGGCGCTGTTATGGCTGCTGCGGCCTGCATTCCGGTTTTGCTGTGGTGGCCGCGCATTGTCTCGCCCGCCGCGAACGGGTGGCTTGTGGGTTTGCACAACTTGTAACGGAATCGTTGAAGCAAATGGGTTTTGTTCAGCCACCGGCACACTCAGGCGGATTAACTTTTCAATATCGCGCAGATAAGCCCGTTCTTCCACATCACAGAATGAATAGGCGATGCCCGATGCCCCCGCGCGGGCGGTGCGCCCAATCCGATGCACGTAGCTTTCCGGCTCATTCGGCAGATCGTAGTTGATCACGTGGGTCACATCATCCACGTCAATCCCGCGTGCTGCAATATCCGTCGCCACCAGCACCCGCGTCTTGCCTGATTTGAAATTCGCCAGCGCGCGCTCGCGAGCGGTCTGCGATTTATTGCCGTGAATCGCTTCCGCCTGAATCTGCGCCCGATCCAACTGTTCAGCTAGCTTGTTTGCGCCGTGCTTGGTGCGGGTGAAAACCAGCACTCGCCGAATGTCACGATCCGCCAGTAAATGTTCTAGCAGGGCGCGTTTATTCTGTTTCTCCACGAAAAAGACTGACTGCGCGATCTTTTCAACCGTAGTCGCTTGTGGCGTCACTTCCACATACACCGGATCGGTCAGGATGCTGTTCGCCAGATCTTGAATCGCTTCCGGCATGGTCGCAGAAAACAGCAGCGTTTGCCGCGCTGTGGGCAGTTTGGCGATCACCTTGCGCACATCATGGATGAAGCCCATATCCAGCATGCGATCTGCTTCGTCCAGCACGAATGTTTCAATCGTGTTCAGGCGAATATGCCCCTGATTCATCAGGTCAAGCAGGCGCCCCGGAGTCGCTACCAGCACATCGGTGCCGCGCCGCAGCCCGTCAATTTGCGGCTGCTGCCCCACGCCGCCGAAAATCACCTGTGACTTCAGCCCGGTATGGCGCCCATAAGCCACGAAATTATCGTTAATCTGTGCTGCCAGCTCGCGGGTGGGCGAAAGCACCAGCACCCGCATGACCCCGCGTTTGCGATTCTGCGTTGACTGGTGCAGTCGCTGTAACAGGGGAAGGGCGAAAGCGGCCGTTTTGCCGGTGCCGGTTTGCGCACAGCCGATCAGGTCTTTGCCGTTCAGAATCTGCGGGATGGCCTGTGACTGTATCGGCGTTGGCTTTGTATATTCAACTGAGCGCAGTGCGCGTAAAAGCGGATCGATCAATCCAAGATCGTTAAAAGTCATGTGTCCTCGACAAACATTAAGATAGTGTGTCTCTCTTTTCAGGACACACAACTGGCATTGTATAACTTGAGGCTGACAGAGGGGATATGTGAAACAGAATCAAATTCGCGTATCAATCTCATAACGAATATTATAGCACAAAAATAGTTTGATGTGGTACGGGGGCTGTCGTCTGATTGAACTCATACTGGCTAAAAACCTCTGCCCCGTTTATCCTTCCGCGCATATGTTAGTCGTCTCATTAAGCAGGCGATCTCAAAATATCTGATAGGGAACGAATGAAGATCATCACCGATAGTGCCGCCGATCTTTTACCGCAAGAAGTGAAAGACCTTGATATTCAAGTTGCCCCTTTATTCATCCAGTTTCCCAATCAGGCCGAAATAGCCTCGGCTGATATTGCGCCGGACGCCTTTTATGACCGCTTGCGCAGTATCGCCCCGCAGGTGCCAACCACTTCGCAGCCTTCACCGGGCGAATTTATCAAGCTCTACCGCCAAGCTGCCGGCGAAGAAGTGCTGTCGCTGCACATTTCCTCAGGCTTGAGCGGCACCTACAACGCGGCGACGTTGGGGGCGCAGCAGGTATCAGAAGCCAAAGTTACCGTTGTTGACACCCAAACCCTGTCCCCCGCCGAACGTTTTCAGGTATTGGCGGCGGCCTATGCCGCAAAAGCAGGCTGGTCAACGGCGCAAATTCTGGAACGCTTGAATGAGATACGCGCCGCCTCAGAAGCGATCTTCACACTGGAGACTCTGGAATATCTGGCGCGTGGTGGGCGAATTGGCCGCGTGCAGGCGCTGGCAGGTTCAATCCTGCATATTAAGCCGATCATTCATGTAGACAAAGCCGACGGAAAATACTCGACCATTGGCCGCGCGCGCACCATGAATCAGGCCATTTCCGGCATAGCCGATCATCTGGCGAAACAATATGACAAGCAAACGCCAGTATGGGCAACGGTCATTCACGGACAGGCGGCAGATCGCGCCGAGCAGATGGCCGAAACCCTGAAAGAACGCCTGAACGTTGGCAAGCTGGATATCATCCGTATTTCACCCGTTTTAGGCGTACATACCGGCCCCGGCGTCGTCGGCGCTGGCATTGTGCCGCTGAGGCTGTTTGATGGCCTTGGCTTGAACTGAGCGCAGCCTTAACCCCCGCAGTATCAATCTGTTTTTGTACCTATGCGGGATTCCTCAAAGGAATCTCGCATAGGTAATTCCGCGCTAACCCACTTCATTCCTCGCCCAAGTCTGCATCAATGATGGCATAAACGGCATCAAGCAAATCTTCTGCGTTTTCCATCGCCTCAAAGGCGGCAACATCGTTGGATTGCATCAACTGCTGTGCCGATGTCAACAGCGCATTCGCCGCCTGCGCGATCAGCGACGCCACATCCTGAAAATCGTGTTCCACAACTAGGTTATCAATGACGTTAAGCGCCTGTTGCGTGCTGTTGGCCGCCTCTTGCAGTAATCGCAGCGCCTCAGATGACGTATTCATGATCGCTTTCTCTCCGCTGATGACCCGCTA
>DAOTUZ010000021.1:0-1879 GCA_034437295.1 Anaerolineae bacterium
CACAAAATCGCCTGCTGAAGCCTGCCTTTCAGCAGGCGATTTTCTTAATGCGCGCAGGATGGCCTGCGCAGTTTCAACCGGAATTTCGGGCTTAATCCCGCGCGGATCGGGCGGAAGCTGCTGCAAGTGGGCGTATAACTGCTGCCCGGGATTCGCGCTCAGAAATGGCAGCTTGCCGGTTAGCATCTGATATGCAATCACGCCCAACGCATAAATATCAGCCCCTTTATCCACCTCACCCGCATGCAAAATCTGTTCCGGCGCAATGTAATCCACCGTGCCTAACATTCCGGAATGGGTAATACCTGTAGAGCCTTCCATAATTTTAGCGATGCCAAAATCCATCAAGACGGCGCGGCGCTCACCTTCCGCTTCGAGATTCACCAACACGATATTTGATGGTTTCACGTCGCGGTGAACCAGCCCCCGCGAGTGTGCGGCATCCAACGCAGTGGCAATATCGCGGAGAATCGGCAGCGAAGCATCCAGCGTTAATGGAGAAGCCCGTAGTTCATGGCTCAACAGTTCACCATCCAGAAATTCCATCGCCATATAAAACTGGCCGTCAAATTCACCATAGTCATAGACCGTAACAATATTCGGATGGCGAATACCGGCGATGATGCGTGCCTCCCGCCCAAAACGGGTCTTCATCTCCGCTTCCTGCGCCGATTCCGGAGACAGCACCTTGACGGCAACTTCACGATCAAGTGCAGTATGCACGCCGTGATAGACCTCACCCATACCCCCGCGCCCGATCACGTTATCCACCAGATATGGGCCAATTTGCTTTCCGCTTAAGCGCCCGGGATGCCGCCCCGTCGCCCGCGCAGGTATCGTTGTTGCTTTGCTTGAGCCTGCCCGGCCTGCAAAAAAGCGCACATCCATAAACCGCTGAATACGGCGGCGCGTTGGCGCGAACAAAGCTACCACCACCGCCGTCGCAATAATCGCCGCAGTTGTGCTTTGCGAGCCGCCCAATATCGCCTCTAACAGCGCCTTCAACAAAAACAGCGTCGCTGTGAACGCCGCCGCCAACACCGCGGTGAGCAAGCCGTAAACCAGCCCGCGATTGATGAAGAGATTGATGTCATAAAGCCGGTAACGAAGGATCGAAAAGGCGATGCTCAAGGGGATCGCTAGGAAGCCAAGCAGATACAGCGTTTCCCCGACCAGCGTTCGCGCCATGCGAATGATAGTCGGGCTTTCTGCCAGAGGAAACAAAAGAACCGAGGTATACCAGAGAATCAATGCAAAAATACCCGCGGCAAAACCTAACATTACCCATTTGGTTTGCTGGCGCCCGGCTTTATCCGCGTAACGGCGGAAACGGTAAGCCTGCGCGTAAACTGCGATCAGCAAGAAGAAGGCGTAAAGCGCCAACGTGGTCGGAAGAATTCGCCGCTGGCCTTCAATATAGACGAACAGCCCCTCATGAGTCGGGAATTGCAGAGCCACAAGCGCGATCCATGCTACTGCCGCAAAGCGCGTCCAGCGGGGTACAAACTGCCCGTCAGGGAAAGTGTAGATAAGGATAGGCGCGCCGCCAAAGCCGATGATCAGCACTAGGCGCGATAAGGTGTACAGGATTGGGCTAAAATCAACGAAAACCAGCCGATAGGCGGCAAAGAAGGAGGAGGCGAAAGCGATCATCACCGTTGAAGCGAAGATCGCTGGGCCGGAATCGCTGCGCCGCCAGAAAATGATCGCGCCGATCATAATGAAAGCCGCGGCAAAGATGATTTCCCGCCCCGCAACCAGCAGCGCGTAAACGGCGGCCATAAGGCCGATTTCATCAAGTTGAGTCTGAATTTCGGGGGCAGGATGCAGCAGCAAATTCACACGGGCGGGGATAGCCACCACGAATAATGTGACCGAT
>DAOTUZ010000022.1:0-19309 GCA_034437295.1 Anaerolineae bacterium
CGCGCAGTGCCAACCGCTGCATTTCCAGCCGGGCAGTTTGGTCTTTGCGCAAGGGCAGGCCAAACAGGGCGCGATGATCTTCGCTTCTGGACGCGGGGTGCTCACTCAGACGGACGCTTCAGGCGGCGAAACCGTCATCGGGCAAATTCGCGCCGGGCAAATGGCCGGCGAAAGTGGGCTATACGGAGATGGCGTTGAGCCGGCAAATTTGCGTGTGGTGGAACCTGCTGAGGTGTTGTTCCTTTCGCGTAAGCGCTATAACCAGCTTGCTGCGCAGTTTCCAGAATTTCGCTCTAGCATTCGCCTTAACAGCCAGCGCGCCGTTCCGATCCAGCCGCAGCCCGGCTATGGTATACCCAATTACAACCCCGATTTTCCCATCCAACCGGGGTTTAACAACGCCCCCCCGGCCAGCAATCCAGATGTGATAGATATCGGCATCTCCGGCGAATCGCAAGCAGTTGCTCCACAGGGCAGATTCCAATTTATGCCTGACAAGCGCCCTGATGAGGTGCTGCTCTGCGTTTTTCATCCCCATTGGTGGGCAATTGTGCGCTTGCTCTGGATACCTGTCATCATGGTTGGCGTGGCGCTGATCATCGGGCTACTGCTGGGCAAGGTTTCGGGCTGGTTGGGGCTAACCGCATTCGGGATCGGCGCAATTCTCACCGGGTTGGTAGTCGTCTATGGATATACCGCGTGGCGGGATGATGCTTTATATGTCACCGATCAGCGCGTGCTGCGCGTTCGCAATTTGATCGTCACGTTTCAGCGTAGAATCAGCGAAATACCGTTAACCCGTATTACCGGCGTAACGTGGTCAATCCCTAATCTGGACGTGATGGCGCGCGTGTTTGATTATGGTTCGGTGGTGGTGCAATCCAGCAGTGAAACCTCTAACGTAAGCGTTGACTTTGTAGTCAATCCGGAGAGCGTGAATCAGACCATTTTTAGTTTGCGCGATCGTTATACGCGGAAAAATGCCGAAATGAACGACGAAGCAGTTCGCGCAGATGTTGTGCGCGCGCTGGGTTTAGATGGCGCTGACGCAAACCCGCAGGCTGCTGCCCCAAAGACAACGCAAGACCATGAAATTTACCTTCCTCCACAAGGGCCAATATTCGCCCGAACCCGCCTGATGAGTAAAAATGGCGAAGTAGTTCACCGGCGGCATTGGTCGGTATGGCTGTCGCATGTGGCGCTGCCTTCGGTGGTCGTGGGCATTGCGCTGCTCATTGGCACAGTCGTGGTGGGTGCGGGTGGCCGCACGGAACTGCCCATCCTCGCGTTAGGGACGTTCATCGGGGTTATCGCCGGCGCAATCTGGTTTTACCTTGCGGATTGGGACTGGCGCAACGATATGTTGATTCTGGGGAAGGAAACCATCACCCTGATTCACCGCCGCCCAATGTGGCTGCAAAACGAAGTTAGCCGCGTGCGTATCATCCAGATTGATAACGTCATTTCAGATATCCATGGCCTTGTGAATACACTTTTAGATCGGGGTAGTATCCGCATTTCCTTGGTTGGTTCTGATCAAAATCTGCTCTTCACAAAGGTAGCCAATCCTAACGATATTCAGATGGAAATTTCACGGCGTTTAAGCCTCATCAAGCGTGATTCGGAGCAGGGATCAATGGATCGGCAGGAAGAAGCCGCGCTAAAATATTTACAGGCGTTTTATCAGCTTACACAGGGTGGACAGCAAACCGTTGCTATGCCGCCGGTGGCCTTTGCCCCGCAAACCACGCAGCCGCATACGCCGGGGGCAACTGTGCCTAATGCGCCCCCGGGAGTCACCTTCACGCCCGGAACCGCGCCGCGCTGGTCGGGTATGCCCACGCAGCCTATTCCCCCGGCACAGCCTACACAGCCCAACCAACCGCCGCCTAATGGCGACAACCGCCCGCCGCGTGTTCCGAGATGATCGGGTGGCAAACCCGCCCACACGGATGAGCAAATGGTAAGCGTGGTGAAAGCGTAATTGACGTGCTATAAGCGGGGATTTATGCTTAGTAAGCACATTGATAGAGATGCATTTAACATCTATATAAGGAAGAACACATGAAATTCAAATGGATTGTTTTGCTGGCGGCATTGTGTATGTTCTCGTCGGTAGGGGTGCTTATGGCACAGGATTCTACAGCGGCATCACCGCTGGTTGGCACAACCTGGCAGTGGGAATCGTTCGCCAGCGGCGCCGAAGCCTTCGATGTCACCAATCCGGAAAATTACACCATCACCTTCAACGAAGATGGCTCGGTGAACATTCAGGCAGACTGCAATTCGGTACGCGCGCAATATACCTCTGAGGCTGAAGGCAGCATCGCAATCATGATGGGGCCGTCTACCTTGATGGCCTGCCCTGAAGGCTCGCACGATCAGGTCTTCACCATCGCGCTATCGCAGATCACCATGTATTCCTTCATGGAAGATGGCCGCCTGCTGTTGGAAGTGCCGATGGACAGCGGCAGCCTCGTGTTCAGCGCGCAGGCCGCCGAAGCAGCCCCTTCGCTGGTTGGCACAACCTGGCAGTGGGAATCGTTCGCCAGCGGCGCCGAAGCCTTCGATGTCACCAATCCGGAAAATTACACCATCACCTTCAACGAAGATGGCACAGTGGCAATTCAGGCAGATTGCAATTCGGTGCGTGCAGCATACACCTCCGAATCTGAAGGCAGCGTGATCATCACGATGGGGCCGTCTACCTTGATGGCTTGCCCTGAAGGCTCGCACGATCAGGTCTTTACGCTGGCGCTGTCGCAGGTTGCGATCTATTCCTTCATGGAAGATGGCCGTCTGCTGTTGGAAGTGCCGATGGACAGCGGTAGCCTCGTGTTCAGCGCGCAGGCCGCCGAAGCCGCCCCCTCGCTGGTGGGCACAACCTGGCAGTGGGAATCGTTCGCCAGCGGCGCGGAAGCTTTTGATGTTGAAGATCCGCAGAATTACACCATCACCTTCAAAGAAGACGGTTCGCTGGTTGGCCGCGCAGATTGCAATAACATCATCATGCAATATGTCGCCAACGATGACGGCACCATTTCCATCCTACCCGGCATCAGCACGCTGATGGCCTGCCCTGAAGGCTCGTTAGATCAGCAGTTCAACGCCGCGCTGGCGAATGTCGCGGTATTCTCTTTCACAGAAGACGGCGGTCTGCTGCTCGAAGCGCAGGCCAGCAGTGGCAGCCTGCTGTTCAGCGCGCAGCCGCAGGTGACCGGCACGATGAGCTATCTCCAGCGGATTGCCCTGCCGGACGATGTGTTTATCCGCGTGCAGATTGAAGATGTTTCGCGGATGGATGTGGCTAGCGTGGTCATTGGCGAACAGATCATCATGCCCGCTGGCGCACAGATACCGATTCCGTTTGCCGTGTCCTACTCGCCCAACGTCATTCAGGAAACCAACCGCTACAGCGTTTCAGTGCGGATTACCGATCCCGATGGCCGGCTGCTATGGGTTTCTGACACCAATAATCCGGTGATCACTGGCGGCAATCCCACCAGCGGCGTTGAAGTGAATCTGGCGCAGGTCGGTTCCTAAACCCCTGCTTTAGTACCTTTTCAAAAGCCCCCTTCTCGATTTACTTGGGAAGGGGGCTTTTTGTTATCATCAATAAGTTTTGCCGTCCTTTTTCGTTCAATCGGGCGGGTGCTTTATCTGAACTACCGGTAACAACCCCTCGCAATATTTCGATAATGTGGGAGCTAAAAATTCATGCCTAAGATTACATTTATCGGCGCTGGAAGCACGGTGTTCGCTAAAAGCCTCATGGGGGATATTCTCAGTTTCCCGGAGCTTGCCAACAGCACGATCACCCTTTACGACATTGATCCCGAACGTTTGCGCACATCGGAGATCGTCGCGCATCGTGTCGCTGAAGCGTTAGGCGTATCCCCAACGATTGAGGCCACGCTGGATCGCCGCGCGGCGCTGGATGGCGCGGATTATGCCATCAGCATGATACAGGTCGGCGGCTATAAGCCTAGCACCGTCATAGATTTTGAAATCCCAAAGAAGTACGGTTTGCGCCAGACCATTGCCGATACTTTAGGCATCGGTGGGATAATGCGCGGCCTGCGCACGATTCCGGTAATGCTGGAATTGTGCCGCGATATGGAGGCGTTATGCCCGGATGTCACCTTTTTGCAGTATGTGAATCCGATGGCGATGAACTGTTGGGCGATCAGCCGCGCCAGCAGCATCAAGACGGTGGGGCTGTGCCACAGCGTGCAGGGAACTGCCAAACAGATTGCACGTGACATCGGCATTCCGATTGATGAGATCAATTATCGCTGCGCGGGCATCAATCACATGGCCTTCTATCTGGAATTTGAGCGTGACGGCCAAAACTTGTATCCGCTCATCCATAAGGTCTATGAAGATGGCCGCGTGCCGGATTGGAACCGTGTACGTTATGAGGCGTTTCGCCACTTAGGCTATTTTGTCACCGAATCTAGCGAGCATTTTAGCGAATATGTGCCGTGGTTCATCAAGCGTGATCGCCCTGAATTGATCGAGCAATTCAATATTCCGCTGGATGAATATATTCGCCGCTGTGAGGCGCAGATTGCTGACTGGGAGAAGCAGCGTACGGCGCTGGAAGCTGGCGAAGGCATTGATGTTCAGCGCAGTCATGAATATGGCTCACTGATCATTCACAGTCAGGAAACCGGCGCCCCACGGGTGATTTACGGCAACGTCGCCAATCATGGCCTGATTGACAACTTGCCGGCGGGCTGCTGCGTCGAAGTTCCCTGTCTGGTGGACAAAAATGGCATTCAGCCGACCAACATCGGGGCGCTGCCCCCACAGCTTGCCGCCCTGATGCAGACCAACATCAATGTACAGGCGCTCACGGTGGAGGCCGCGCTTACCGGCAAACGCGAACATATTTATCATGCTGCGATGCTCGATCCGCATACCGCCGCCGAACTCAGCCTTGACCAGATCCATTCACTGGTTGACGATCTGATCGCGGCGCATGGCGATTGGCTGCCGGCATATCAATGAGGGTCATCTTCCGGCTCGGTGTGGATGATCACCCGCTGAAGCTCCGGAATAGCTTCGCGCAGCGTCCGTTCGGCATTGTCAGCCAGCATGTGCGCGTCCTCCAGCGAAATATCCGGCGGCAGCGCGGCATGGGCAGCGAATGCATAGCCCTCTGCCATCGGCATAACCTGCTCATGATGCCACCCTGCATCAGGATAATGCTGTTTGAGCAGCGCCGCCGCCATCACTTTGATTTGCGCCGCCGCTGTAGGGCTGTGTGTTGGCGCTGATGATTCAGCTTCAACTGGTTCAATGTGGGTGATCACTTCGCCCACTTCCGGCAGTTCGCGGCGCAGTTTATCCTCTAACAACGTCACCTGATCATGCGCTTCCGCCAGCGTCTTATTGCCCGGTACTTCTACGTGCAGTTCCAGCACTTTCTTGCGTCCGGTATCGGCCAGCCTCACGGAATGGGTAGCCATCCCCAGCGCGTCAGCCTGCGCCCGCACCGCCAGCGCATAATCTGGCTCTGCCCCCCGCAGCGGCTCAAAGCCGATATTCACTTCGCGCACGCCCGGATAGCGATCACGCACCTGCCGGCGTACCGCTTCGGCAATGGCTGCCGCGTGATCGGCGGTGGTTTCCGGCGGCAGTTCGAGATCAAGATCGATGAAAATATCGTCGGCTGGCCCGCGGGAGCGCGCGCGGATCACCCGTTTCACTGACGGCACGCCTGCGGCGACGGCGATGATCGCTTTTGAATCAAGCGGGGCGCGATCTGTGAGCACATCTCCGGCTGAGCGTAAAATCTGAAATGCCGCCCGCGCGATCAGCACTACAATCAGGATCGCCACCGCTGGATCTGCCCATTTAATCCCTAACGCCGTCAGGATCATGCTCGCCAGCACCGACAGCGTGACGAAAACATCAGCCGTGGTGTTGGCTGCGTCGGCCAGCAAAATTTCTGAATTTAAGCGTTTGCCTTCTTTGCGCTCGTAGATCGCCACAAACAGGTTCACCGGCAGCGTCAGGCCAATCACCAGAAATGCCAGTAGGGAGGTATCCACTTCTGCCCCACTGGTCAGGCGTTCAATCGCGCTGCGCACAATTTCATAGGCGGTTAACAGCAGCAGCACGCCGATGCTGAGCGCGCCAATCGTCTCGATCCGGCGGTGCCCGTAAGGGTGAGTAGCATCCGGCGGCCTTGTAGCGATGCGGCTTGTGATCAGCGCGATCACGTTGCCCGCGCCATCCATCAGCGAATGGAAACCGTCGGCGGTGATTGCCAGCGCGCCGGTCAGCAGGCCAACGGCGATCTTGGCCGCTGCAACCAGCACGTTCAGGGTGAGCGTGATCCATAAGACCCGCCGCACTTCTGCCGCCTGTTTGACTGCTGGTAAATGACTGTCCATGACACGCTCGCAAGTGTTCTTAACCTGAACTTTGTGTTAGCCCTTCAACTGTCGTGCTTAACCTCCATCGCCTTGAAGGATGGGGGCGGGGAATTTTTATTGTGTTTGCTCCGCCTCACCTTATCCTATGACGGCTTGATCACTTTCGACAATCTATATTCTTGAATTTTGGTCAGCCGAAAACGTGTTATCATACAGTCTATGAATGAAGATTGTGCCGCCTTAGACACCATTGATCTACTACGGGAAGCCGCGCCCCGCTTCTCCGAACATCGCGTAAAACTTGCCTATGAGCAGGTGATTCATGTGCTGGAATACTACGGTGACGGCGATCTCTATGAAGATGAGCCGCTTAGCGAAACCCAGTTGTTATTGTTAGCCAGCATGCTGCCAGAACTGTTCCCCGGCGATATGCCGCCCGATCTTTATTCGGCATATCGCGCCTTATCTCGTGCGTTACGCCCCTTAATGCCGGCATGGTCGCGTCCTGCTGAACCGGCCTATACACATCCTTCCAGCGAGATCACCAATATCAATGTGGGGGATATCAATCACGCCACGGTCAGCATTATCGGCAGCCAGCGTACTAACTATGTGAGTTATCATGCTGGCTATGGGGATGATAATGTGTTTGAAGAAACGTCGGATGCTGACCCTGAGTTAGAAAATCCCGCCAGCCTCCAACATGATGTTTTCATGAGCTACGCGCATCGTGATGCCGCAACCATGCGCCGGATTGTCATAAAACTGCGCGATGCTGGCTTGCGAGTATGGACTGATGAGTCGCTAGAACCCGGCACACCTTCGTGGGTCAAAGCGATTGAGGATGCTATTCAATCGTCGGTGGTGGTGGTTGTCGCCCTCACGCCTAATGCCATGAGATCTAATTTTGCCAACAAGGAAATTTTGACGGCGCAAGATTTTGGCACGCCAATTGTGCCGCTGGTCTGCAAGGGCGATGAGCGTCATGTTGTGCCGCTCACGCTGCGCGGCGTGCAGTGGCTGGACTGCCGCACAGAAGGCGAGTTTCGCAAAAGCATGATTCGCCTAATTGATCACGTGCATAATCTTAAAAAAAGAAGCCTAACCGATTAACTGCCTTCACCCCTTCAGCGCCCCCGCTATCACCTGCGCATTGTGTCGCATCAAATCTAAATAGGTCGGCGTGTCGCCGCCCGCATCGCTCAACGATTCGCTGGACAGGGTTGTGATCACCTGTACCCCTGCTTCCTGAGCGACAGTTTCGGCCATTTGCGGGTTGGCGCTTACTTCCGCAAATATTGCCGGTACGCCTTCTTCGCGGATCAGCGCAATCAGTGCCGCCATACTGCGCGGGTCGGATTCGCCGCCGGTAGACACGCCCGGAAGCACCGTTCCCGCCACCTCAAAGCCGTAACGATCCGCAAAATAGTTCAAAAATTCATGATTTGTGATCAGAATTCGCCGCGCTGCCGGAATCTGCTCGATCATCTCTGTAATTTCAGCATCTAATGATTCCAGTTCAACGATATAAGCATCCCCGTTGGCGCGATATACCCCCGCATTGGCCGGATCAATCGTGCTGAAGGCTTCCACAATGGTATTCACCCAGCCGATCACATACGCTGGATCCATCCATGTATGCGGATCGCAGTTACCACGTTCTTCGACATGCTCATCATCAGCTTCATGGGTTTCACCCCCTTCATGCGTGTGCGCCGCGCAGCCCAACCCGTTACTTAAAATACCCAGTGTTTCACGGTTATTGTGCGCTTCGCCACCTTCATGATCGTGCGCGTCTAGCCCCAGTGAGCGAATTTCCAACCCATTATTGACCACTATGATCGGGATGTTCTCGCCGACATTCTCAATGAGAGAAGCCAAAAACCCTTCGTAGCCTGCGCCTACCGCCAGAATCAGATCGGAGCCTGAAATCCGCCGTGCATCATCAATCGTTGGCTCATAAGCATGGGTATCGCTGTTTGGGGGCAGCAGCGATTGCACAGCGAACAGATCGCCTGCCACGTTCTGCGCCACATTTGCCACAATTGTAGTTGTGGCAATGACACTCAAAGGCGCATCATCCTGCGCGCTAGACACACTCGCGCTTACGATCAAAAGAGTGAAGAGGGTCGCCAGTATAAATTTTACTTCCCGCATATTCCCGCATATTCCAGTGTTATGATACGCCGTCTCATATGATACTATGTATCAATTGTGGTAACAAGGCGGCGTTAGGAATATCAAGACATTTGTTTTCGGGGTTATTGCGTTAGCAGCTTTTCTAACTGCGCTTTCACGTCCGGCCATTCGTCCGCCAGAATGCGATACCATGCCGTATCCCTGCGCCGGTTTTTAACGATCATCTGCGCGTCTTGAATTCCCTCAAATTGAAAGCCCATGCGCAGCGCCGAGCGGCGTGATCGCTCATTCAGCGCGTTGCATTTCCATTCCAGACGCAGATAGCCGAGATCAAACGCATGGCGCAGCATGAGGTAGGTCGCCTCTAAATTGGTGTGGGTGCGCTGGGCAATTGGGCTGTACCAGATGCTGCCCAGTTCAATTTTCAAGTCTTTCGGAAAATTATTGATGTAGTTAGCGACGCCAACCGGCGTGCTGCTGGCGGCATCAAAGACGGTGAAGGGTAAGCCGTTGGCCGCCTGAACCTGTGCTTGAAGATGATCGCGTAATTCATCTGCTGAACCGAACGGCCCGGCGAACATCCAACGCCAGATCATCTCGTCGGCATCGTAGGTTGGAATCGAACGCCCGCCTAGCGTGATCGCGTCTCCGTTGGAGCGCTGAAATAGAGCCTCTGTATCGCGATCCAGATCCAACGGTTCCAGTCGAACGAATTTTCCCTCCAGCACAATTGGCTCCGGCTTGACTGGCAGCGCGGCGCGGCGGGCAAGAATATCATCAGCGTATCGAGCCAGTAGTTCGGGCATGTTTTGACCTCAACACAAAATAGTTACTCAATACTAACGTGCCTGTATAGCAGAAAGGGGTACGGGCTTACCCTGAAACAAAAACGGAGCTAGATCATGATAATCTAACTCCGTTTGATAAAACTGTGAAATACGGCTTAGTTGCTGCTAGCAGCGGCGGAAAGATCGAGCCTTAAGCTTGGCCCCATTGAGGTGGTAATCGTCGCCTTCTTGATGTAAATGCCCTTAATCGCCGACGGTTTCTGGCGATTCACGGCATCAATGATCGCTTGCGCGTTTTCGAGGATACTCTCGGCGCTGAAGCTGGCTTTGCCCGCCGGAATGTGCAGATTACCGCTTTTGTCATTGCGGAATTCCACACGACCAGCCTTCAATTCCTGCACTGCGCGGGCCAGCTCATCAGCGGGAACCACGGTGCCGGTCTTGGGGTTTGGCATCAGGCCGCGGGTGCCGAGGATGCGGCCCAGACGGCCAACCTTCGACATCATACTAGGCACGGCCAGCGTCGCTTCAAAGTCCAGAAAATTTTCCTTCTGAATGCGGTTGATCATTTCATCGTCACCGATGAGGTCAGCGCCGGCGGCTTCGGCGGCGCGGGCGTCTTCGCCTTCAGCGAAAACTAGCACGCGCACCGTTTTGCCCAGTCCATGCGGCAGCAGCACAGTGCTGCGTACCTGCTGGTCGCTGTGCCGGGGGTCAATGCCGAGGCGGAAATGCAGCTCGACGGTTTCATCAAATTTTGCGGTTGCAATTTGCTTTACGATTGCTACCGCTTCTGCCAGCGGATAGACCTTATCAGGGGTGATAAGTTTCTCCGCAGCCAGATACCGCTTTCCATGTGCCATTGTTTTTTCTCCTGTGGTCACTAACGGGCGCGCGTCTTTCGCCCTGCCACATACTAGATTTGAGTTAAAAGATGAAGGTTAAAAGTTAAAAGATAGGTCAAAAGCAGATGCTCTTAACTATTTCCTTTTAACTTTTAACTGAATGACTAATCCACTACTTCCACGCCCATATTACGGGCAGTGCCTTCGATTTGCTTCATGATGGCCTCAATGTTTGAGGTGTTCATATCTTTCAGTTTCACATCAGCGATCTCGCGCACCTGCTTGCGGTTGATTTTGCCGACCTTTTCCGCGTTCGGGCGTGCAGAGCCTCTATCAATGCCTGCCGCCTTCAAAATGAGGAAGGTTGTTGGCGGGCTTTTCAGTTCAAACCGGAAGGAACCATCGCTGAAAATGGTGATTTCTGCCGGCACGATTTCGCCAATACGGGTAGACGTGCGCGCGTTGTATTCCTTGCAAAAACCCATCAGGTTAATGCCGTGCTGCGCGAGCGCCGGGCCGACTGGCGGGGCGGGGTTTGCCTTCCCCGCTGGAAGTTGCAGTGTGACCACTGCCTTGATTTTCTTCGCCATTGTAATGCCCCTGCTTACTGCTAACTAAGACCGTTATTTCACAATCACGGCAGCACAGACGCCGCGCTGCTATGTTGATGAACTATGTTGGGTGCGAATAAACACTTCGCACAGTTGCTCCGTTTATGAGGCGTCATTTAAGCCGAAAGGCTTTAGCCACCGGTTGAATATTACTGATTTGAAGCCTTTTCCACTTCAAGGAAGTCCAGTTCAACGGGGGTGTCACGCCCGAAGAAGTTGACCATCACCCGCACCTTTGATTTGTCAGGGTCTAACGCCGCCACCGTACCGATGAAGTCGTTGAATGGCCCGTCAATGATGCGTACCTTCTGGCCGATCTTGAAGTTGACCTTCACTTTTGGCGCACCCTCAGACATACGATCAATGATCGTCTTCACTTCTTCGGGGCGCAGCGCGGTAGGTTCAGTACCCATGCCCACGAAGCCCGTAACGCCGGGTGTATTCCGCACCACGTACCACGAGTCTTCGTCCATCTTCATTTCTACGAGGATATAGCCGGGAAACACGCGCTTCTCAACGGTGCGGCGCTTGCCATCTTTGACTTCAATTTCTTCTTCGGTGGGGATGATTACGTCATAAATCTTATCGCGCATGCCCATCGTTTCGATGCGCTGCTCAACGGCATGCTGCACCTTTTTTTCCTGACCGCTGTAACAATGAACCACATACCACAGCCGCTCATTTGAGGGCTTGATGCGGGTCATCATCGAGTCATCATCCAGATATTCTTCGGGGGTATCCGAAACACTGGTCATGTTTTCAAGATCAATCGGTATCGGATCGTAATCGGTCTGATCGATCTCTTCGCGCTTATCTTTTTTAGGCATGCCGCCCTCCCTGATGAACTAGTAGCGGCTTTCCTGCGATGCGCCGAAAACAAAGCGCCCGATCAAATACAACGCGCCAGCCCCGAGGAACATGAATGCCAGCAGTATCACCGGGTTTTGCAGCCCCAACCGGAAAATTTCGCTGAATGCGCCGCTGATGGCGCCGAGGACGATTGCCGAGATGATCAGCGCAATGATCACTACAATAGACAGGCGGCGGGTTTCAGGACGAGTCGGCCAGACGACTTTGTCAATTTCTGAACGCACGCCCTGGAAGTATTCAACCATTCCACGCACAAAACGGGTCAGGAAATTGCCTTGAGGCTCATCCAGTTCTTCTTCAATCTGGCGGCGGCTAGGCGTTGGACGCCCCTTGGCTGCGGTCAGACCGCGAACTTCTTCAGCCACTTCCTCAAGCTCTGATTCTAGATCAGCCGCGGTGGTCTTGGCGTTCTTTTGCTTAACGCTATCATCGGCGGGCATTGCTTTGTATCTCCTCGTGCCAGCGAACGCCGCTTAAAGGGCGTTCGTATGCAGCCTGACGGTTTGAATAATCGAAAGTGACCGTATTAAAAACACCGCCGCAAAGCGACGGTGTTTGGCGATCTCCGGGTACGATAAGTGTAGTGCAATCCCCCCTATGGATCAAGATGAAATGTTCCGGTTACAATCTGCCTTGTTTCATTTAGCAGTAGGTGAGCAGTTATGACGCTGGCTTTAGGTATTGATGGTGGTGGCACCCGTACCCGCTGTTTGATTCTGGATGAACGGGGGAATGTTGCCGGCTTTGGCAGCGCTGGCGCATCTAAACCGGATGCTGTTAGCGTGGATACCGGCGCTGAAAATATACGCTTGGCCGCAGAAGTGGCCGCGCGCTCTTGTGGTGGGCTGGCGGCGGTTGATACTGTATTCGCGGGCATGGGCGGCATTGCCTCTGAGGACGACATCGCCGTGATTGCTGCCATGATTGACCGCATCGGCCTGCGTAAAAATATCCCTATCGGCATTGATTACGATGTGCGGATCGCGCTGGCCGGTGGGCTGGGTGGCGCGCCCGGCATCGGCCTGATCGTTGGCACCGGCTCATCTTGTTACGGGCGCAATGCGGCAGGTGATTCTTGGCGCAGCGGCGGTTGGGGCTTCATCTTCGATGATGTTGGCAGTGGTTTTTATCTAGGGTTACAGGGCTGCATTGCGGTGATTCGCGCCTACGATGGCCGCGCGCCGCAAACCACGCTCACTGAGCCGCTGCTGCATGCCGCCGATTTGCGCCGTATCACCGATTTGATGCATTGGGCGTATCATCCCGCGCTGAATATTAGCAAAATTGCTGCGCTTGCCCCGCTGGTACTACAAGTGGCTGAAACTGACCCGGTGGCTTATGCTATCGTGGGGCGGGGTTGCGATGAACTTTGCGCCATGATCGGCGCGGTGGCGCGCAAGCTCAGCTTTTTCGGCGATATTCCCATCGCCGCCGCCGGAAGTGTGGTCGAAAACAGCACCCTCACCCGTAAATTGCTGATGGAGGCGCTGCAAGTGCGTGTCCCCGGCGCCTATTTAGCCCCCCTGATCGCGCCGCCTGTCGTGGGCGCGGCTTTTCTGGCGCTTCAGCAGTTAGGCGTTATGCTCTCCGCCGATCATCTCGCCACGCTTGAGGTAGATGCCTGAAGGAAGCGATCTATGTCTGAAACTCTGTATGATTTTGGTGGCGATGGCCCCATTCTAAATTTTGCCGTTGGCAACGGGTTTCCCCCGCTGACTTACCACCAATTGATCGCGCCGCTGCTATCGCAGGTACACGCGGTTTCCGTTCTGCCACGCGCACTCTGGCCGAACCCGCCTTCGCCAGCATCATCGCCAACGTGGGAAACAGTGGTCAGCGACAGTATCGCCATCATGGATCAACACCACCTAGATCGCGTGATCGCCGCCGGCCATTCTGGCGGGGCAACGGCGATGATCATGGCAGTAGCGCGGCATCCTGAGCGCTTCCGCGCCTTAATCCTGCTTGATCCCACCATCTTTGAACCCACCATCAACGCGGCTATTGACCGCGCCCGCGAGGGAAAAGGTGATCCGCCGTTCTTCATGCAAATTGCCGATAAAGCGCGCAAACGTCGCGCCCATTTTGCCAGCCCGCAAGAAGCCTTCAACTTTTGGCGGCAGCGTAGTTTGTTCGCCCAATTTAGCGATGCGGCGCTGTGGCTTTATGTGCAGGGGCTGTTGATTCCCGCAGCCAACGGCGGTTTCACGCTGGCTTGGTCGCCAGAATGGGAAGCCCATTATTACGAGACGGTGTGGACGAAAATTTGGGAAGATATTGCGCGTTTGCCAGCAGACCTGCCAATTCTCGTGATACGCGGCAGCACCAGCGATACCTTCATGGCCCCGGCGGCGGCGTTGTTACGTGAGCGCCTGCCACGGGCCGAATACCACGAGATCGCCGGCCACGGGCATCTGTTCCTCTGCACCGCCCCTGAAGCGACGGCGGCTATCATCAGCCAGTTTCTAGCCGATAGGGGGTTGGCCTAAGCAGGCTGATGATCAACGGCGCTTATGCCGGCTGAAATGAGGCTACGCCTCTTCAAAATCTCGAACGCATCTGAACCCATAGGCCGGATTACGCGCTTCCGGCTCGATGTAGGCGCGATAAGCGGTACGGGCAAAGCGCGCCTCCGGGTTGTACCATGAGGAACCACGCAGCACCCGATCTGGCACCTCATCGCCTGCTTCCGGCAGATCATGATCATTGTCGCTGCTGTCAAACGGATAGGGTAAATAGGCGCTGGCCGTCCATTCCCATACATTCCCCGTCATATCTAACGCGCCCACCCACGAAGCATTTTCAGGGATGCTGCCTACATTCTGCGTCCCTGCGCCTACGGCGCGCCCGGTGACCGCAAGATCGGCGTTCCATTCGCTGCCCCACGAGAAAAGCAGGCTGTCTGGCCCGCGTGCGGCATATTCCCACTCGGCTTCAGTGGGCAGCCTGCCGCCGCGCAGCGCGCAAAAGCCGCTTGCTTCCATCCAATTTACGTTATCGCGTGGGCGCTGCGCCCCAATATAGATACTGCCCACCTGCGCCGTACCCGCGAAATTAACGAACTGCTGGTTGGTCACTTCGGTTTGATCTATCCAGAACGGCGCGTTAAAGCAAATTTCATGTACTGGCAGTTCATCGGGATAGTTGTCGGGATCAGATGATCCCATATTGAAGCAGCCCGCCGGAACCAACACCATGCTCACGCCACCAATTTCGTCCACTACTGGCATCCATCCCTCATTTTGCGTCACTGGGTTACCCGTGTAGCCTAGCGGGATCGGCGTATGAGTTGGGGTGCTGGTTGGCGAAGGGGTGAAGGTTCGCGTGTATGTTGGTGTGTGGGTTCGGGTAGCCGTTGGCGTATGTGTCGGCGTATCCGTCCATAATTCAGCGGTTGCCGTCAGGTTGCCAGCGGCTCGTTCCGTCAAAAAGGCGGCGAAAGTTTCGGTTGCATTGGCGGTAGGCGTGTTCGTCCATGCCGCCGCGGTTAACGTCTCTACAAAACCAGCGGTGACGCTTTGTTCTGCTTCAAAGGTCATCGCCAACGCTTCCAGTTCCGGGGTCGGCGTCTCGCTGGGCGTGCGGGTTGTTGTCGGTGTATTGGTTGGTTCATCGGTATGGGTGGCTGTGAAGATACTCGTTGGCAGCAGCGTTTCGGTTGCCCCATCGGCTGCGCTGGCGGTATCTACCGCGGCGATTATCGTGCTTGCGCCTGCCGTTTGCGTTAGGGTAATCGTCTCTGGCAGCACAGGCTGCTGCAAGGCCTGCACGATGAGCAGCGCCGCGCCAATCAAGACCGCCATCACCAGCGCCACCCATATCGGTGAGATCCGCCGCGTCATACTCGACGGTGCGCCAGTGATCTGCCGAATATGGCCGATTAACCGTTCCACGTCGCGGTTAAAATCGGGATCGTCGCGCACTACGACGGCATTTTTGAAGGCCAGCGGGTGCAAGCTGACCGGCAGTTGATTGGCGGTGGGCATGGTCGCATCATCTACCAGCACCGGAATCATGCGCAAGCTTTCGCCCTGCTGTAAGCCGCGCTCAATTTCCAGTCGCACCGGGTCGGTCGCGTCATCCAACCGCCTGCTGCCCGCATCGTCGCGGATATCAATCCACTGCTCGCCAATCATCACTAGAAAAATATCGCTGGCGGCGATGGCTTTATCCAGTTCTTCCGGGTAGGTAGAGCCGGGCGGGATGTTATCTACATCTTTGAAGATATTGGCGCGGCCAAAGGCTTCTACCAGACGATCATAAATACGCCCGGTATCTTTGCGGCTGTCTTTGCGGCGGTAAGAGATAAAAATACGCGACATAGATCACAGTGAGTAGAAAAATACGCATCTGAACAAATGAATGTTTCTAAAGACCGCCCTGTTTTTAATTTGCCTCAATCTGCTCATCAGTCATGCCGAAGCGGCGCTTGCGGGAAACATAGGTCTCCAGCGCCTTGTGAAATTCATTCTGGTCAAAATCCGGCCACAGCGTCGGTGTCACGTAATATTCGCTATAGCTGCCCTGCCAGATCAAGAAATTGCTCACCCGTAATTCGCCGCTGGTGCGAATGATCAGATCAGGATCGGGCAGATCGCCGGTGTACATATAACGGCTGATCAATTCTTCGGTCACGTTGTCCGCCGGAATTCCTTCGCGGATAATGTGCTTGACCGCCTCCACAATCTCTTTGCGCCCACCATAATTGAAGGCTACATTCAATATCAGGCTGTCATTGTGCCTTGTACGTGCGGTGGCATCATTGATCTTCTTTTGCAGGCGCGGCGGCACCCCGCTGGTTTCGCCAATATGCCGAATTTGCACGCCCTCTTTGTCCAACTCATCCAGTTCGCGCCCTAAAAATACTTCAAGCAGGCGCATGAGCGCATCCACCTCATAACGTGGGCGCGCCCAATTTTCAGTGGAGAAGGCGTAAATGGTCAACACCTTTACGCCTTCCTGCACGCAGGCGCGAAGCACCCGCCGCAAATTTTCTACGCCGTGCCGGTGACCCTCGGTGCGGGGCAGGCCGCGCTGTTTTGCCCAGCGCCCGTTACCGTCCATGATGATAGCCACATGCTGTGGCACTTTCGCCAGCTTTGCCGGCACTTTTTCCTCGGATTGCATTAGGGTCATCGTGACCTATTCTCTGCGCCGCGCGCTAGACTGTCATGATCTCTTGTTCTTTATGCTGCGCCAACTCGTCAATTTGCTGAATGAACTTGTCGGTGTGCTTCTGCATCTCTTCGGTGCCCCATTTCGACTCGTCTTCCGACACCATTTTTTCTTTTTCAAAGTCCTTGATGTCGTCATTCATATTGCGGCGAATATTGCGAATGGCGATACGGGCTTCTTCGGTGCGCTTATGCAGCAGCTTGACCAGTTCTTGGCGGCGCTCACGGGTCAGCGGTGGCATATTCAGCCGTATTGTATCGCCATCTACCTGCGGATTGAGGTTGATGTCCGAGCTGTGAATCGCCTTCTCAATACTCTTAACCGCGCCCTTGTCAAACGGGCGAATCATGATCTGCATCGCTTCTGGCGTAGAAATCGTCGCCAACTGTCGCAGCTCGGTTTCTTGCCCGTAATACTCTACGATCAGACGATCCACCAGCGCGGTGCTGGCGCGCCCACCGCGAATGCCCAATAAGTCCTGTTCGTACACATGCACGGCGGACTTCATCTTGCTTTGCGCTTCCTTAAGAATATCATCAATCATCACGGCACTTCCTATTTGTAATCTACCATACAATGAAACCCGCGTTTTTCCTCAAGGCGTAAAACTACACGCGCCGGCGCTGATCGGGCAGGTCGCTAGTAATATATCATCACGCCATACCTCAAAGACCGCACCTTCCTGCCCACTCGTCCAGAACCAGTAACGCGAGGCGACAGCGCGCCACGCATAACGACTGCTGCATTCAGCAGGTTCAGGCTGAATCGGCTGGCTGATCTTCCACAGTTGAATACAGTCACCCGGCGGCAGGGAGAAGATCACTTCCGAGTTATTCGCCCATTCATTCGATCCATAGCGAAGATTCTGCCCCTGCTGAATAAACTCCAACCCGCCAGCGTTGACCATTGTATCCGACTGGTTCAACAGCACAATCGAAAGATCATCATAAATAAGCAGCACTGAACCGTCGAGTTGAGGCGCTATGCTAGGAATTATAGTCGGTTCTAGCGTTGGCTGCGCTGTCGCCGGAATTTCTGTAGGCTGTTCCGTGGTTGGGATTTCTGTAGGTCGCGGGGTGGGTGGCGGAGGGCTGGCCGTAGGCGAAAGTGTATTCGTCGGCGCGGCAGTGGGCGGTTCTGTAGCTTCTTCGATGATTGCGGCGATCTCAGTAGGTGGCGGCATCGTCGCTGAAGGCGCAGCAGCGGCAACAGTCGTCGCGGTACTTTCGCCGGAAACAGAGGCTGTAATCCCGTTCACGGCCAGCGCCCCCGCTAGCACTAATGCCACCAATAAGATCGCCGCCAGCCACCAGCGTGGTTTTGGCTTTTCTGATAGCGCTGCTTCGCCCGCTTCGCCGTCTTCTGCGCGCAGCGGAGGCGGATCGGGCGGCGCAGTATTCGAATCCAGCAGCGGAATCGTGCTTCTTCTTGCTCCCGCATCTTCCGGAGGGCGGTTGATCGGCATTGGCGGGTGTTCAACTTCTGCCGCGAATGCCGATTCGAGAGCCGCCGTAAATGCCGCGCCGTTCGTGAAACGATCTTTTGGATATTTTTCAATCGCGCGCAGTACGACTGCTTCAACCCGCGCTGAAATATTTGGATTAAAGCGGCTGATCGGCGGCGGAATCTCATTCAAATGCTTCAAGGCTACCGACATTGCGCTGGGATCATCGAAAGGCACTTTGCCCGCTAATAACTGGTACAGCACGACTCCTAGCGCGTAAAGATCGCTCTGTGGCACCGCGTCGGCAGATGAAATCGCCTGTTCTGGTGCGATATAGTGGGCGCTGCCAAAAGTGTTGCCGATGCTGCCTTCTGGTACGCTCAACGCCAGTCCGAAGTCGGTCAAAATGGCGCGGTGATCGCCCGTAACCATGATGTTTGAAGGCTTCACATCGCGGTGAATCACCCCGTTGATATGGGCATAATCCAGCGCCGCGCTGGTATCGCGCACGATCTGCAAAATTTGCGCGTCGGTGAAAGTGACATTTCTGCTTTTGAGAATTTGCCCTAAATCGCGGCCTTCGATGAAGACCATCGCCATGTAATACAGGCTTTCATAATCGCCAAACTGGTAAATGCCGACGATGTTTGGGTGGTTAAGTCGGGCAATTGCGCGGGCTTCGCGCTCAAAACGCTGGCGGTATTCGGCTTCGTTTTCAGTTGCCAGAAGCGTGCCATCGATTACTTTGACCGCTGCATAACGATCCAGCCGCGCGTCGTAGCCTTTGTACACACGCGCCATACCACCGCGCCCCAGAATCTCTACAATCTGGTAGTCGCCCAGTTGTTTGCCGATCAACGGATCGAACGCTGCCATGCTTGCTTCAATCTTACTTCCGCGAATGGAAGCCGATTATAACGCCAGATGGGATCATCCTCACCCTTCGCGACGGGCTTCACGTCACTTCTAATGCTTTGCGGACGAGATGACGGGATGGAGGCACGGATCATGGAAAAGCCAAGTCGGGATTCATGAATGGAATCAGCGCCCA
>DAOTUZ010000023.1:0-3301 GCA_034437295.1 Anaerolineae bacterium
CCGATTCTGGCGGAACAACTTGCTGATGCCGATGTGCAGGATCATTTTGATCAGTATCTTGAAGATCGGATCAAAGCTGCGAAAGAAGACATCGAACTTTTCTCGCAGGAAGAACCGGTGAATGAACAGCTTGTTTTGCTTGCGAACTGGTATGTTGGCGTTTTCGAGCGTGTTAAAACTGCTTTTGATGACCGCTTTCAGCGCGATATTCTCGGCGCATTCAAGAAGCTGCAAGATGAAGGCTTGATCGAGATCACCACTTGCGCGGCAACGCACGGTTATTTGCCGCTGCTAAGCAATGACAGCTCCATTAACGCGCAGCTTCGCACTGGCGTTCGCAGTTATGAGCGTTTTTTTGGCCGCAAGCCCACAGGCATCTGGCTGCCTGAATGTGCATATCGTCCCGCTTATGTCACTGAAACTGGCCGTATGCGCCCCGGTATTGAGCATTTTCTCGGCCAGAATGGGCTAAAAGTATTCTTCAGTGAAACTCATACTATTACCGGCGGGCAGCCTGTGGGCGTGGCCGGCGGTGACATCATCGGGCCTTACGGCGTGATCAAGCGGCGCTATGTTATTCCACCTACAAAATCAGCCAACATCCCCGAACGCAATGCGACCACCTTCCAGCCGTATTTTGTGTTCGATACCACCGATTACCCTGAAATGCACCACTCCGGGGTTTCGGTCATCGGGCGCAATAACTCTGTCGGTCAGCAGGTGTGGAGCGCTGAATGGGGATACCCCGGCGATTTCGATTACCGTGAGTTTCACCGCAAAGCCGGAAGCAGCGGTATTCAATACTGGCGGATCACTGGCGCAGGGGTGGATCTTGGTCATAAAAGCCTGTATCACCCCGATTGGGCTGAGTATAAAGTAGATCAACACGCTGAGCATTTCGCGCATCTGGTCGGTGATAACTTACGCAGCTACGCTAAGGAAACTGGCAAGTTTGGTCTGGTGGCCGCCAATTACGATACCGAGTTATTCGGTCATTGGTGGTTTGAAGGCGTAGAGTGGCTTGGCAAAGTGCTGCGCCATCTGGCCGACTCCGGCGATGTTGAACTGACTACCGCTTCGCGCCATGTTGCTCAGCATCCGCCCGCTGAAGTCTTGAATTTACCGGAAAGCTCATGGGGCGCTGGTGGTACTCATTTTGTGTGGGATAACAACGATACCCATTGGATGTGGGCGCCGATTCACGAAGCCGAATCGCGCATGGAAAATCTCGCCAATGAATTTAACGATCCGACACCGCAGGAATCGCAGGTGTTGGCACAGGCCGCCCGTGAAGTGCTGCTTCTGGAAAGCTCTGACTGGCCGTTTCTGGTGACCACCGGGCAGGCGCGAGAGTATTCAATCCAGCGTTTTAGCCAGCATCTTGAGCGTTTCAATAAGCTGGCCGCCAGCCTCGAAAAAGGCGCGCCGGATGATGATCTGGCGGCCGAATTGTGGGAACTGGATAAAGTTTTTGGTGACATTGATTATCGTGATTTTCGAACCTATTCCGGCTGAATCAGCCGCTGTACCGTGATGTGATGGCGGTATTCAACCTGTGCGCCGCGCATCCTCTCGGAGAGTTAAGCCATGAATGTGTTATTTGTGAGCGCCGAGTCTGATCCTTTCGCCAAAGTTGGTGGTTTGGCGGATGTTGTCGGGTCGCTGCCCAAAGCACTGCGCCAGCGGGGAATAGATGCCCGTGTCCTTATGCCTTTCTACGGTTTTATTGATCCTGCGCGCTGGCAGATCGAACACCTGCTGTCTTTTCAACTACCACGCAAGAGTGGCACCGCAGATTGCCATCTTTTTGTGACTGAACATGATGGTGTGCCGGTCTATTTTCTACGTTCATGGCCGTATTTTGGCGATGAAGGCGTGGTGTACACGCAGTGGGATTGGGACTGTCCGCGTTTTATCTTCTTCTGTCAGGCCGCAATTGCCGCGGTGGATGCGCTTCGTGAAGGAGTCGGTTGGCAGCCTGATGTGTTGCATGCCAACGATTGGCACACCGGCTTAGTGCCGTTTCTGGTAGATGGGCAGCGCTGGCGCCATGAATGGTCTGGTGTTGGCAGCTTGCTCACGATTCATAATATGGCTTATCAGGGCGATCACGCCGGCAGATTTTTGTATGATGCCGGTGTGGCGGCGAGGCTTCAACCCGATCTTGAGGCGCGAGGCCTGACGGATAATATGCTGGGGACGGCCATCGCCTTTTCAGATATTGTCACTACTGTTAGCCCTCGCTATGCCGTTGAAATTCAGTATCCCCACGCCGGTTACGGGTTGGATGATCTGATTCGTACCCGTATCCCCGATCTGTACGGCATCTTGAATGGGCTAGATCTCGATCTATGGGATCCGGAAACAGACTCGCAGTTAGCCTCGAATTTCAATGCCACAAACTTTGAGCAGAAACGTCCCTCAAATAAGGGGGCTTTGCAGCGCGCTGCCGGCTTAGAGGTACGCGAAGATGTGCCTCTCATTGGCATGGTCACTCGCCTCGTCTGGCAAAAAGGGATTGATCTGGCGCTTCCTGCTCTGCGGCACTTGCTAGCAGGTTATGACGTTCAGTTTGTTGGGCTTGGTTCAGGTGAGCAGTTATACAATGATCAGCTCCAGAAGTTGGCCTCAGATTTTGGTTGGAAGGCGCGCGCTTTCATTGGCTATAACGCCGCCGTTGCCCAGCAGGTGTATGCCGGCAGCGATCTGTTTTTGATGCCCAGCCATTTTGAGCCGTGCGGCGTCGGACAAATGATCGCCATGCGCTACGGTTCGCTGCCAGTTGTGCGCGAAACCGGCGGCCTTGCTGATACGGTACAAAATTTTGATGGCCGTCATGGCGAATATGGCACAGGCTTTGTGTTCCAATGGGAAGAGGCCGACGCGCTTTATAACACGCTGGTCTGGGCGCTGCGTGCCTATGCCGGACACAAGACTGCCTTTCGGAGAATGCAGCGCCGCGCTATGGAAACGGATTTTAGTTGGGCGCGTAGTGCCGGTGAATACGCGGCATTGTATGACGATGCCGTTCGGCGGCACCGAGGCGGTTAAAAAATACAGGCATCTTGAACCGACTTGAATTATTGAACTCTTCATGGGAAGAAAGGACGCAGCCACATGAAAGTGAAAGCGGTAATTCTGGCAGGCGGGGAAGGTACACGGCTGGCAACCCTGACTTCAAAGCGGGCGAAACCCGCTGTGCCGTTTGCCGGGAAATATCGAATTGTAGATTTTGCGCTAAGCAACTGTGTGAATTCGAATATTTTTGATGTTTTGATATTGACCCAGTACCGCCCCCACA